>JAISFM010000206.1 GCA_031263605.1 Clostridiales bacterium
GTCGAAGTAATCGGCAATTTGCCAAAGCGCATCCAAATCCGGCTCTATTCTACCGCTTTCCCAATAGGAAACCTTCCTCTGCGTCGTTTGCAGTTTGGCCGCCAATTCGGTTTGTTTCAACGCCATATGCCGCCGCAATTCTTTCAGCGTGTCGGGAAAACGATTTTTCACACCATATTGATCGAACAGAACAAATAACCTTAACGCGGCGGGAAGTGTTTTCCCACCGCGTTCCTTATCAATCGTCATAATGCCCTTTGCACTGCACAATGGACAGATGGCCGTCCGACGTTTTATAGACTATACGGTTTGTTTCGTCAATACGCCGGCTCCAATACCCGTTCGTTCCCGTTAGAGGCTCGGGCTTGCCGATACCGATAAAAGGGTTGCGATCCATATCTTTGATTAAGGCGTTAATGCGTTTTAAGGTTTTCCTGTCTTGCGTTTGCCAATATAGGTATTCTTCCCACGCTTTTTCGTGCCATATAATTTTCATTCGTCGCCGTCCTCGATCAGTTCGTGCGCGGCGAGGTTTTTACCCGCCTCGGCGTCGGCAATGCGGCGGCGCAATTCCGATTGGTTCGCCTCGCCGTAAAAAGGGTCGAAAATCTCAAAGGGAATCTTGCCTTGACGCAAGGCTTGCCGCGCGAAAACATTGACGGCCGTCGAAAAATTCATGCCGAAATCGTGGAACAATCTCTCCGCGCTCTCTTTAACGTCTTTATCCAGCCGAACGGTTACATTGATTTGAGCCATACTGAAACCACCTCCTGTTAGAGTTGTTGCGAAACCTCTATTTATGGTAAGCCTATTATACCATAGTATGCCGTGCAAATCAAGCAATATGCACGACAATTTAAAATAAGTTTAAAACATATTGATTGAGCAAAACGAACGCACCCAAAATAAACAGGTAAATCGAGAACGGCCAAAAGCGGCCTTTGCGGATTGTATTCATCATAAATTTGACCGACACGACGCCCGCGGCGGCGGCGAACGCAAAGCCCAACGCGAGCGGCAACGCGCCCACGCTTTGGGTCACGTCGCCCAATTTGAACAGTTCCCGCGCCGCCGCGCCCAAAATCACGGGGAAACTCATCAAAAAGGAAAACCGCGCGGCTTGCGGCCGACCCGCGCCCGCGAACAAGCCCCCGCTCACCGTCGCCCCGCTGCGGGAAATGCCCGGCAGGACGGCAAGGGCTTGGGCTATGCCCATAAACAACGCGGCCTTGTACCCGACAAACCCTTTTTTAGTTTTACCTTTATTCGCTTGTCCGGTTTCGTTTTTGCCCTCTTGAAGCGTACCGATTGACGGCGCGGGCGCGTGGACTTTACCGCGCCCGTTCGCCGGCGCGGGCGTTTGCAACCCGTTCATGACGCGCCCGCGCCGTTTTGTTTTCGCTACGGACAGCAGCATCAAAGCGGTAATCAAAAAGCCCCAGCCCAGATACCCCCCGCCGAAACTTTTTTCAATGAAATCGCCGAAGGCCAGCGCGACAATGACCGCCGGAACGGTGGCGAGGATCAATAAACCCGTTTCCTTGCAAACCGGCTTTTTGGCGAGCGTCCAAAGGTCTTTGCGGAAACAAACGCAAACCGCCAGCAGCGTCCCCAAATGGGCTACTACGTCGAACAAAACCACGCCGCCCTTTACGCCTAAAATTCGCTGCGCCAATACCAAATGCCCGCTGCTGGACACGGGTAAAAATTCCGTCAAGCCTTGCAACAGCCCCAAAAAAATCGCTTCCCACGCCGTCATAGCGGTACTATGTATATGTCAATGCACAATTCACAATGCACAATTCACAATTATAGGGAATAGTGGATAGTGGTTAGTGTCGGTCGGGGGACATTGCGCGAAAGATCTGTCATTCTGAACAGAGCGAAGAATCCCAACCGCTTACGCAAAGTACTTTGCCTTTTTGATTGCGCTCCCGCGCGAGAAACGCGCGACCGACCCTCTTCCATCTTCCATCTTCCATAGTCCTCTGTCCGACACTATTCCCTATTCCCTTTAATTAAAGTTGACAAAACCCTATCGTTATGGTATCCTGCAAAACGTGTTGAATCAATTTTCCAGAACGGAATTGTTGTTGGGCGGGGCGGGCATGGAACGGCTCGCGCGGGCGCGGGTCGCCGTGTTCGGGCTCGGCGGCGTGGGCGGCTATACCGCCGAAGCCCTCGCCCGCAGCGGCGTGGGCGCGATCGATCTGTTCGACGACGACCGGATTTGCGTCACGAATTTGAACCGCCAGATTTTCGCCACGCGGAAAACCGTGGGGCTGTTCAAGACGGAAGCCGCCGCCGCGCGTTTAACCGACATCAACCCCGATTTAACCGCGACCGAACACAGATTGTTTTACACGCCGCAAAACGCCGACGGCGTTGACTTGAGCCTTTACGATTACATCGCCGACGCGGTGGACACCGTGTCCGCCAAACTCGAATTGGCCGCCCGCGCGGAAAAGGCGAATATCCCGATCATCGCCTGCATGGGCGCGGGCAACAAATTGGACGCGTCCGCTTTTCGTGTCGCCGATATTTACGAAACCTCGGTTTGCCCGCTCGCCAAGGTCATGCGCAACGAATTGCGCAAGCGCGGCGTTCAACACCTAAAAGTCGTCTATTCCCGAGAGGAACCCTTAAAGCCCGCCGCCGACGGCGAATTGACCTGCAAAAACAAATGCGTCTGCCCGCCCGGCACGAAACGAACCTGCGCCGCCCGCCGCCAAATCCCCGGCAGCAACGCTTTCGCGCCCGCCGCCGCCGGGCTGATTATGGCGGGGGAGATTGTACGGGGGTTGGCGGGGTTTGATTGAAACGGTCTTGGAAAACCCTTTTTGTTAAAAAGGGTTTTCCAAACCTTTCCCAAAAACTTTTAACTGTTTAAATACGGAAAGGACAGCCCACGGCAGAAAGGTAAAAGGTAAAAGATTAGGTAATAAGTAATAGGTAATAGGTAATAGGTATTGTCGGAGCAATTGAGCGCAATGCGGCCGGAGATTATTCACGGCAACCGAAATGACAGAGGGGCGCGCGCGCGTTCCTCTGTTTGTTTTTAATAGGTGGGGGATTTCTCGACTTCGCTCGAAATGACATAATAATGCACAATTCACAATGCACAATGCACAATTGCGGTTGAGATTCTTCACGGCAAACAGAATGGCAGTGCTTTGTGCGCAATGACCCTTATCCGCAAGTCGTCATTCGTCATTTTTCAGCGGTGGGCTATTTCTCGACTTCGCTCGAAATAGACTTGTTGCGAAATTAAGACGCGAAACGATAGGCGAGGGATTTTTGCGTGTAATGCGGGTAAAAATCGCAGTTTGTAGCACCGCTACTAACAAGATTTTTACCCGCATTACACACGATAAAGACCCGCATAGCGTTCGCGACGCATTTCGCAACAAGTCTAATGACAGAGAGGCGCGCGGGCGTTCCTTTGCACGGTAGAAATCGGCTCGCCGCGCGGGACGCGTTCCTCATTATAAATTGTTGAAAGTTTTTGAAAGGG
>JAISFM010000242.1 GCA_031263605.1 Clostridiales bacterium
CGCGGTTTGTTTTTGGATTTGGGGGGGGGGCTTGGGCGGGGGAACCCTTTTTCAAAAATGTTTACCCCCGCGCCCCTTTCCAAAAACTTTTCGGCATGGTTTGCGGGCTTGTAGCGGAAACATGCCCGTTTATCGGGCTTCCTTGACGGGCAACCTTAAAGAAAAATGTCCGATGTCGCAAAAGCGCGCCCGAATGGGGCGCGCTTTTGCATGAAAAGAGACTGACCTGTAAGCCGAGTTCTGTCTTGGATGAACATCTGTCTACACGGCGCGTCGCCGCGCCGTTCAAGCGATGTAGTCTGAAAGGCGGCGGGCAACCTTTTGGAACGCGCCGAAACGCGTTCTTTGCCTTTCGTTATCTTGCGCCGGGTGGGGTTTACATATCGCCCCGGGTCGCCCCGGGGCAGGTGGGCTCTTGCCCCGCCTTTCCACCCTTGCGGCCGCCCCTGTTGCGGAACGGCTCCGCGGTTTATTTCTGTTGCACTTTCCTTGAAGTCGCCTCCACCGGCATTTCACCGGCACCCTGCCCTGCGGCGCTCGGACTTTCCTCGTCCCGCGCTCCCGCGCGTTCCGCGTTCACCCGGTCAACTCTTTTTCGGCCGCGCGGGTTTCCCCTGCGGCCGCGCCTGTATTGTACCACTTTTCGGCCCCGTTGTCAATTCCTCCGAGGCCTCGAACGCCAACTCGCGCTTCCCGAACGATAAACCGCCCACCCTTTCCTTTTTTTCGGCCTTATCCGCATCCGCGTTTTTTGCACTTTGCGCTCCGCCCGCGATTTTCGCGCGCTGCGCTTCGCCTTTCTTTTTGCCGAAGCCTTGCGAAATCCGCGCCCCGATCCGATCCTTGTATTTATTCAAAAAGAAAAACGCCGCGCCGAAAGCCAGCAGGATCGCCGCCCACGCCGCGAGGCCCCAGCCTCGGAACGGGATTACCTCGCCGCTGCCCAGAAAGCAAGTCGCCGCCAGCCCCCACGGGCGCGTCAGCAGCATGACCGCGATGAAATAGCCGTAACTCATCGTCGTGACGCCGGCGACCATGCACAGCAAATCGTCGGGGAATATCGGGAAAACCAGCATCAGGATGAAAACGAACCGCCCTTTTTTATCGAACGTCTTGCGGTATTTTTCGGACTGCTCCTTGCCGACGATCCACGAAACGACTTTTTTCCCGAACACCTTGCCCACCGAAAACGCGATCACCGAGCCGATCGACGTGCCGGTCATGGACAGCGCGAACCCGACCCAAGGGCCGTACAGCGCGACGCCCGCCAAATCGATCAGGACGCCGGGGATCGGCAGGAACACGACTTGCGCGATTTTCAGGCCGACCAGCGCGATCATGCCCCAATGCCCCGTGGACAGAACGAAATTTTTGATCAGTTCCAAATTGGTCAGCGTGTCGAACACGCCCGCCAAATCGAGGATAATATAAAAGCCGAGGATCAAACTGACGCTGACGGTCGTCGTCACGCACAATTTGAACAGGGCGGGCTTTTTGAACGCCGCCGACAGGAACGCGCCGAGCAGCAGCAGCATGACCAAAATATAAGCGGCGAACTGCGCCCAAAGCGGCATATGGGACAAAAAAGCGGCCGTCAGCGCGAGCAGCGCGGCGCACCACAGCGTATAAGCCGTCAAGGCGGCTTTTTTCACCGTTATTTTTTTCATGAGGGGCCTTATATTATTTTACGTCGATTTACAAGGAAATATTAAATGAAAGATAAAAGGGAAGAAGGAAACCTTTTTAAATGCAGAATGCTTTTATTAATGCAGAATGCAAAATGCAGAATGCAGAATTGCGGATAAGGTTTATTAAGGCGGTATTGCCTATGGGCAAGAATCGCAAAGCGCACCCAAAGTTTCTTTTTCGACAGGTCAACAATTCTGCATTTTGCATTTAAAAAAGGTCGGGGATTTCTCGACTTCGCTCAGATCATGACAGGACTTCGCGCACGATAAATGACAGGGCTTTGCGCGCAATGTCACCCGACTGACACTATTCCCTATCCACTATTCCCTGTTCCCTGTTCCCTATTCCCTTTTACCGCTTTCCCGAATACAATGATAGAATGGAAATAGGATATTTGAAAGTCAACGCGACGGCGGGCGGGGAAAGCCTGCCCGTCGCGGGCGCGAAAATCACCGTCACGGATAAGGACGGCAATGTGCTGTACGAGGATACCGCCAACGCAAACGGCGAAAGTACGATATTCGAATTGGACGCCCCCGACGCCGCTCTGACCCTGAAACCCGATACCGCCGCGGCCGCTTTTGCCGCATACGGCGTGCTCGTCACGCATTCCGGTTTTGCCGACAAACTTTACCGCGGCGTGGAAATCGTAGCCGGGCAAACCGCTATCCTCAACGTTGCCCTGAACCCGCTCGCACGGGGCGCGGCAAACGCGCCGGAGGAAATCACAATCCCCCCGCCGTCCACCGCTCAACCCACGGGACGGCAGGATCAAGCCGGCGCGGACAGACCCACGGGGCGGCAGGATCGGGAAAGAACCGACGAGACGGCGGGGCGGCAGGATCGGGACAGGACGGACGGGGCGACGGGGCGACAGGCTCCGGAAAGAGCCGACGGATCCCCTCAAAGCGGGCGCGGGGCGCGCGTGCTGCCCGACGTTATTGTGCCGGAAACTATTACCGTGCACTTGGGGCGGCCCGCCGCGGACGCGCAAAATGTGCGCGTCCGCTTTTCCGACTATATTAAAAATGTGGTCAGCAGCGAAATCTTTCCCACTTGGCCCGAAAACTCGATTATTGCCAATATCCACGCCGCGGCCACTTTCGCCCTAAACCGCGTCTACACCGAATGGTACCGCGCAAAGGGCTATCCGTTCGACATTACAAATTCGACCGCTTTCGATCAATGCTATATCCACGGAAGGGATATTTTTCAAAATATCGGTTGGCTGACGGACGAATATTTCGACATTTACGCCAAACGGCAGGGCTATAAAAACCCGTTCTTTACGCAGTACTGCAACGGCACGACCGCCGCCTGTCGGGGGCTGAGCCAATGGGGGACGGTCTCCTTGGCGCAAAACGGGTACTCGCCGCTGGGGATTTTGCGCTACTATTACGGCAACGATATCACGCTGGACCGCGCGCCCGTCGGCGGCGTCGCCGAATCCTATCCGGGCACCGCGCTGCGGCAGGGCGCGTCGGGCGCGGACATCTTGCGGACGCAAAGATATTTAAACCGCATCCGGCAAAATTATCCCGGCATTCCCGCAATCGCCAACCCCGACGGCTATTTCGGGCGGGATACAGCCAACGCGGTCAAAACGTTTCAACGGATTTTCGGCCTCGCGCAGGACGGCGTCGTCGGCAAGGCGACTTGGTACAAGATTTCCCAAATCTATACGGGCGTGACCGGTTTGGCCGAACTCGGCGGCGAGGGCGAAAAGGAAGGGGCGGGCGGCGGGAGCGCAGGCGGCGGGAGCGCGGGCGGCGGGATTTTGCGGTACGGTTCAAGCGGGCCGGCGGTCGCCGAATTGCAGCATTTGCTGAACTTCGCGGGGTATTATTACGACGCGATCCCCCCTATCGCCGCGGACAGTCTGTTCGGCCCCGCCACGCAAAACGCGGTTTTAGCCTTTCAGCGGCAATTCGGATTGGCGCAGGACGGCATAGTC
>JAISFM010000361.1 GCA_031263605.1 Clostridiales bacterium
GGGGGATTTCTCCGCTCTGTGCCTTTGGCACTCCGGTCGAAATGACAGGGCTTTTCGGGGGTCTCCGCTTATGTTGAAATAGAGTCGTTACGAAAATCCAAGAACAATTAAAGGGCGTTCCGCATTTGCGAAACGCCCTTTTGGGTTTGGGATTAGTGATGTTGGCCTCTTGGATTGCAGAGAACCTATTACGGTTTCTTTTTGACGGCAAAGGCGAGGAGGGCCGCGCCGAGCATGATACCCAACGAGATGAACGCCGCGGCTGTGGAATTGCAACCGGCGCAGCCGCCGGGGGTTACTTCGCCTTGCTGCTGCTCCGCGTCCTTCCAAACGCGGGTGACCGTGAGGGCGTCTCCGTCCGATAGTTCGTTGATGTAGTTTACAAGCAGAGCGTCATTGGTAAAGTCTTGCGCCGCGCCGCCGTTTTTGGCGACCGTCCATTTGTCAAAGACTTTGCCGTCGGGCGCGGTGTACGAGGCAATGTCGTCCAGCCCGAAAGCGGCGGGATCGCCGACCCACTCGGCGGGGGACGAAACGCCGTCGCCCGCGAAGGTCACCGTCGCGCTGATTTCGTCAAACTCGTTTTTGACCAGCCGGGTCACGGTAAACGCGCCGCTCGCGGTCAAGCCGTTAATATAGTTGGCCATGTTGTTGCCCGCCGTGAAGTCCTGCGCCGCGCCGCCCTCTGCGCCGACAGTCCACTTGTCCAAAATCTTGCCTTCCGGAATCGCCGAGTAGTTCAACAGCGTTTGAGTGAACAATGCCGCGTCGCCCGACCATGTGTTGCCCGTAGCGGGCGCGCCGTCCCCCGCGAAGGTTAGGGTCACGTACGCGATAACCTTTACGTTAAAGCCGCCCGTGAACGACGAGCCGTTCGCCGTGACGGTCAAAGCGACCGAATTTCCCGCCGCCGCGATGTTCCCGCTAATCGTATAATTCGCGGGCGCGAGCGCGGCGTTTGTACCGTCGTTGTACGAACCCGTTACGGTCAACTTCGCTTGCAGAGCGGTAAAGTAATCGGATAAGTCGTCCCCCGCCTTTACGATTAAATCGCCTTGGGCGGCAAACTGTACTTCTATGCCCGTCAACGCGACTTCCGTCAGCACGACTTGGAATGTCGTTTCCTGTCCGGCGACGGTAACCGTTACCGTCGTCCCGCTTATGCTTAAACTGTAATTGGCGCTCGAGATTGTACCCGTCGTCGCGTTGAGGTACGTGGCCTTGACGGTCAAGGCGGAGGCCAGCCGCGCCTTTAACAGCGCGTCGGTCGTGTCGCTTGTATAAACCTTGATACTGCCCTGAACAAACGCCGGCTCAATCTCGATACTCGCTATGTCGGGTTCCGATACCGTCAACTCAAACTCGTCCGTAATGACCGTATCGTTTACGGTTACGGTGATCGTTTTGCTTCCAACCGTCGAAATATCGCCGCTCAACGCGTAATCGCCCGCCGCAAGCACTCTGGGTACGCCGTCGTTGTATGTTCCGTTTACGGTTAGCCGCGCCTTTATCGCGTCGGTGTGAGTCGCTAAATTATCGCCCCTGTAAACGGTCAAGCCCGATTGGTCGAACACCGCGCTCGCGCTCAAAATTTGGACGGCCGTTACCGATACGTCGAACGACGTTTGCATACCGTTGGCGGTTATCGTAATAGACTTTGTCCCCGCCGTCGAAATATCGCCGCTCAACGTATATTCATGGCTTGCAAAAGCATCGCCCGCTATCGAGCCGCTGCCGCCCGTCAAGACCTCGTGTACGGTCAACTTCGCCTTTAAGGCCGCCTCGTATTCGGACAGGTTATGCCCGGCGTACATCGTCAAGCCCGTTTGGTCAAAGCCCGTCTGCCCTATGCCCGACAAGATTCCGCCTTCGCCCGCGGACGTAACGGTGATCTCGACAGACGGCCCTGTACCCGTCCATTTGCCCATCGTGATATTGTTGCGCAGGACGGACTTATTTTCTGTCCCGAGGAAAGATTTGGACTGCGACTCGCCGCCGCCGTTTTTGCTGTCGCCCGCGTATTGTATAATCTCGACGCCGGCCTCCACCGCGAACGTATGCCGCCCGGCGGAAAGCCCCAATGCCGCGAAATCGAGATGGATGGACGTACCCGTCGTATTCGGCACCGCGTTGACGTGGTTGCCGATCTCGGGAATCGACACGCCCGGAATATTCCTCGTCGCCTGCATCGGCACGCCGTCGATATAGATGCGGTAGCCCGCGAATTTGTTGATGTTGTCGCCCCTCGACGGGTCGCTTACGTCGCCCGCGCTCCACGACAAGGTAACGCCCTTGCTGTTACCGTCAAGCGTACTGGTCAAAGCCGCGCCCTGCCGCCATTCCGGAATCGCCATCAAGGTTTCCGGCACGGTCGTAAACTGCATGGGCGTATAGCCGATGCTCATGTACTCCTCGCCCGTCCACGTCACCACGCCCATCGTTATGGTATAGTGAGATTCGTCATGCAAGCCGGACAGCGAATAGCCTTTGCGCAAACTGTGGTACAGCGGGAAGTCCGGCGCATAATACGAATCGTAGTATACGCGGTATTCCTGTGTGTCTATCACGCTGCCGCCCCCGTCCTCCTCGGTGGTGCGCGTCGCTATAATCTTGTAGTACTGAATCCCGCTCGAACTGCCGCCCACGGCGTTATTGGCAAAGTCCAAGCCCTGCCACGACACGCCGACGCGAAGGACATTGCCCAATGAGGAACTCGCGGCCACGGTGGGCGCGCCGCTGTCCTCCACCGATCTCGCGGCCGTCGTCACCGACCCAGTCAGCGGCTCGGTGGACACGTCGCTGTAATACCGCCACGGATTGCTTTGACCCGTCGCCTCCGCCGTCCGCGCGACGATTTGAATGTCATACGTTTCGTTCGCCGAAAGCGGCCCCGTCCATGTGGTTACCCCGGTTGCCGTCTTCGCCCTTTCCACAAAGTAGCGGGACGCGCCGGACGTTTCTTTGACCAAAACCGTATAACCGCCGCTCGCGTTCGCCACCGCCGGCCACGTCAGCGTAACATTGTTGCCGCTCGCCGAAGCGGCCAGCGTTTCGCCCTGTCCCCAATTCAAGTCGGCGGGCGTTCTGTCCGTGCCGACCGCCACATTCGGAACCGTCGCTCGCGGAACATTTTGGATTGTGACATTCCGCGAACCATAGTTGTTGGCTGTAAAGGTGATCGCGCCGGTTCCGCTCATCCTCGTTACATTTTTAACGCTAAAATTAGACACGTCGGCGATATTGAACTCAGTCGTCAAATTGCCTCCAACCCGTATATGGTCGAAACTGAAATTCCGAGCAACCATCTTGTACGCGTCTACACCATAAACCGTCGTCGTTTGGGCGAGCAAGTTCACGGTGCAGGAAACCTGCGCGGTCACCGTCACGTTGCGCAAGTTGATGTTTTCATAAACGGTCGGCACCTCGGATTCCGGACCGTATGCCGTCGAGGCGTTAGCGTCCTTATAGTTGCGATCCGCTATGACCAAGCCTCTGGCACTGGACATGTTGAGAGAGTAATGCGCCGCCGTATCGCGGTATGTAATGTTGCGCACGCCGCCGCCGGTCGTGCCGCCGGACTTCATGCGCAATAGGCCAACCATAGCCGTTTCCGACGGCGAAGCCCAGTTTTCCTCCGCGAGCATGTCGCCGATCCAGCCGCTGGTGTGGCTGCCCGCCGCGATTAACCCGCCGTGGCCGTTGCGCCCGTAGTTGTTAAAGATATGCGCCTCTCCGGTCGCCACTCTGTCGGACGTGTTCCGCACGACGGAGCCTTGTCCGGCGGCAAAGTTCACCTCGTCGTCGCCCGTGTCGTAAAAGTTGTTCAAAAGGTGGATTCCCCGGCTGTCGCCGAACTCGATGCCGTCGCCGTTGTGGTTGTCCCACGTCATGACCGCCGTACCGACCGACGTAATATTCTCCGACTGGTAGTTGACGATACCGTGATACGAGGGGTTTGCCCAAGTCAGCCCGTCCAAGCACAGCCCGTCTACGCCGCGGAAAATCGCGAGTTGCGGGCGGGTGTTATATGTATTGTTAGGGCTGGGCGCACCGTCGTTCTTGCCCTTTGTGAGAGCGTCTTGACTTAGAATACCGGGGCCGTAAAGGTTAGTGTTGCTGTCCCCAGTACCCGAAAAACGAGGCAACTTGAACTGCCCTACGCCCGCGCCGTTGGTCGGGTCTACGGGGGTTCCCTCTTTGCCGAGCGCGGTGTAGACCGCCTGCATGTCCGCCAAAGTCACATCGTTGGCCGTATTCGACGTCTGCTGCCCGTTGGAAGTGGCCCAATGGGCACCATTGCCGTCAACAATGCCGCCGCCCGTGACGCGGATATTTTTTAGGCTGCCGTAATCAAAGGTCACCGCGCTGATCAAGCCCTGCGTGCGGATGTCCTGCGAATAGGGATAGACCAAAAGGCTCCTGTCGTAATGGTCGATGACGGGCGAGCCCAACAGCACCGCTCCGGCCTCAATCTCCAACGTCATATAACTGTGCAGGAAAATCGCGCCCGTGACGTAATAAACAGGGTTGGCGTTGTCGCCCGTGCCCTTTAAAACGGTCTTGCCGCCGAAGGGCGTGCTGTCGATCGCCTTTTGAATGGCGGCGGTGCTGGCCTTTATTTTGGCGACTTCGGTCAGCGAGTCGGTGTTGTTAAAGCCGGTCGTTGTGTATGTTTCTGGGTAGGCTCTGCCCGGGACGGGTTCGCCGTATTCCTCGCCCGCGTTAGGCCGCCTGTATATGCTGGAATTTTGCGTACCGCTTATGTTATTGGCCGCGTTATTGACGCGGATAATGTCGGGCGTTTCGGCGTTCACCTCGACGACCGCCGTAAAGGGCTTGGCGGTACGCGCCTTAATTTCCTCGGAAAACGCCGAATAGGTCCCGTCGGCGTATTTCGCCCGAACCTTAAAGGCATACTCGGTGTCGGGGGACAGACCCGTCGCGGTGAACGACAAATGCGTTACCTTGTGGGATCCCGCCGTAAAAGTGTTCTCCGCCGCGTGTTCCCACGCCGCGAGGTATAGATAATTTTCCATGAAGTTCCGGCTCGAAAATCCGGCTGAACCGCCGTCCTTGTACACCTCGTAATCGGTAATGCGCCTGTCGGAGGTTTCGGGGTCGGCCACGTTCGTGAGAGTCCCGCTTAACTGATAGTCCCAGTAGCCCTCCCATTTTTCCCATTCCAAAACGATCTTGTTTTGGTCGTACGCCATGGGCGGCACTTGGAGGTTAATCGGGGCGTCGGACGCTTCCAAGTCGCCCCCCCCCCCCGCCGCGAAACTGACGGTGGCCGCGCTTACGCTCAACGCGAGCGCAAGAACCGTTGCGGTTAAAAAGAGGCGTACCCCCTTTAACCTGTTCCTTCTCATCTTCATGCTCATCTTCATGCACTTTTTGGCGCGATTCCCCGCATAAACTATACCGACACTCCGCCGGAATGTTTAGGCGAACCCCTCGCGCGCTCCTCCTCGAAAAAAATTTGACATGACCCGGATTGACCTGTTTGTTCGGTAGTGACAGACAGTCCACAGTGCATAGTCCACAGTCCACAGTTAAGGATAAAGGATTTTGCGCCGTTCGGATTGACAACTTTTTGAACCACCCGCCGCCTCTGGCGGCACCCCTCCGAAGGAGGGGAATTTTTTATAGGTGGGGGATTTCTCCGCTCCGTTCGGGGCTTTTGCCCCTCACTTCGGTCGAAATGACAGGGACTTTTTGCGCACAATTTGTTCGGTAATGACAGACAGTCCACAGTGCACAGTCCACAGTTAAGGATAAAGGACTTTGCACCGTTCGGATTGACAACTTTTTGAACCACCCCGCCGCCTTTGGCGGCACCCCTCCGAGGGAGGGGAATTTTTTATAAGGTGGGGGATTTCTCGACTTCGCTCGAAATGACAGGTAGTTTGCGCACAATAATGACAAGTACACATTATCAAAATAAGATATAATTAGTTTACATTATCCCGCGCCGAATTGGAATATATTTTTTAGATATATTAAATGGATAAAACGGACTTATCGGGCAAGCCAGCCGCCGTCCACCGCAAGCGTAAAGCCGTGTATGTAATCGCTCGCGCGGCTCGCCAAAAAGACCGCCGCGCCCATGATGTCGTCGGGCGTGCCCCAACGCCCCGCCGGAATCCTGTCCAAAATCGCCTCGCTCCTGTCCTTGTCCCGCCGCAACTGCGCCGTGTTGTTCGTCGCCATATAGCCCGGCGCAATCGCGTTGACGTTGATCCCGAATTTCGCCCATTCGTTGGCCATCGACATCGTTATGCCCTTGACGGCGGACTTGGCGGCCGTATAACTCGGCACGCGGACCCCGCCCTGGTAACTGAGCATACTCGCGATGCTGATAATTTTGCCGCCGCTTTTTTGTTCCATAAACCTTTTCGCGGCCGCTTGCGAAAAGAAAAAAACCGTCTTTGCGTCGAGGGCGAGAACGTCGTCCCAATCCTTTTCGGAAAAATTCACCGCGTCCTCGCGCCTGATGATTCCGGCGTTGTTGACCAGTATGTCCACGCGCCCGAACGTTTCGACCGCCCGCGCTATGATCCCGGGAATCGGCGCGAGCGTCATTAAATCCGCCGTGACGGAGTGGAAATCCCCGCCCAACATTTTCGCCGTTTCGGCACTCGGGACATAGTCCGCGCCCACGACCTTTGCCCCCGCCTCGGCGTACGCCTTGCAGACCCCCTGCCCCAAGCCCGTGCTGCTGCCCGTCACAATCGCCACTTTGCCTTTTAATGAAAACATGTCCATTTTTTGGTCTCCTTTTATTGTTGCGTTATATTTTTTTTATGGTAAATGATTGTATGTTAGATAAAAATAAGGACGAAGCAGGAAGGACGAAGGACGAAGTGTCGGTCGGGTTTCGTCATGCGGGCTTGCCGGCGAGTTAAGGAACGCGCGCGTAAGGGCAATGTATTTTGCGCATTCGGTTTGACAATCTTTCGAACCACCCAGCCGCCGTTGGCGGCACCCCTCCGTGGGAGGGGAATTTTTATAAGGTGGGAGATTTCTCGACTTCGCTCGAAATGACAGGACAATGCACAATTCACAATTTCGGTTGAGATTCCTCACTCACGGAAGACAGGACTTTTGCGCAACCACCCCGCCGCCTTTGGCGGCACCCCTCCGTGGGAGGGGAATTTTTATAAGGTGGGGGATTTCTCGACTTCGCTCGAAATGACAGGACTTTGCGCAATAATGACAATAGTACCCCCGCGCGAGCAACGCGCGACCGACCCTCTTCCATCTTCCATCTTACATAGTCCATAGTCCTCTATCCGACACTATTCCCTATCCACTATTCCCTATTTCCTATCCGCAATTTATCCGCGGCCAATCGTCATTTAATGTCCAACGTCCCTACCTTGGACATATCGTCGAAATCCTGGTTTTCGCCGCACATGCCCCATATAAAGGAATAATTCGCCGTGCCGCAGCCGCTGTGAATGGAAAACGACGGCGACAGAACCGCTTGCTCGTTGTGTACCGCTATGTGGCGCGTCTCGGACGGCTCGCCCATAAAGTGAAAAACGATGTTGTCCTTTTTCATGTCAAAGTAGAGGTAGACCTCCATTCTGCGCTCGTGCGTGTGCGAGGGCATCGTGTTCCAAACGCTGCCCTCCTTTAAAATCGTCAGCCCCATGACGAGTTGGCAGGACTTCACCGTTTGAGGCAGTATATATTTGTAAATCGTCCTCTCGTTGCATTCGCCCTTGCTCCCGCAATCCACCCGCGCCGCCGCGTCCCTGCCGATCAGCGTCGTCGGGTACTCCGCGTGGGCGCACACCGAATTGAAATAAAATTTCGCGGGGTTTTGCGCGTCGTCGGAGTAAAATTTAACCGACCGCGTCCCCTTGCCCGCGTACAGGCAATCGAAACGCGACAGCGGATAGGTTCTGCCGCCGCATTCTATTTTACCGCCGCCGCCTATGTTGATGATCCCGATTTCGCGCCGTTGCAAAAAGTAATCCGCCCTTAACTCCGCGCCGTTTTCCAGCGCGAGCGGTTTATCGAGGGGGACCGCCCCGCCGAAAACAACCCTGTCCGTGTGCGAGTAAACATACGTCGCCCCGCCCGGCACAAATACGTCCCGCGTCAAAAATTCGCCGCGTATCCGCTCCGTGTCATACGTTTTAAAATCGCGCCTTGAAACGCTGTCCAAAATTTTCATTGATACCGTTAACTCCTTCATAATTGTGTTTGCAGATAGTGTAGCCACATATAGACGCGCCGCAACGTTTAGCCGTATTCGGCTTTTTTCATTTCCGCATAGGCCATCAGGAACGGCCCCGCGCCCTTCGCGTCGTCCTCGACCACCGGCTCGGACACGTAATACTCGAACGTGCCGTCCCGCCTGCGGTTGTTTTCGGGGCCGAGCCCCGCCGACAGGCATATCCCCGACAGGCGCGGGCGGCCGTCCCTTTCGGCCAAACGCCGCCCGCAAATCCCGTTGAAAATATCCGCGCCCGCGTCCGCGTAACCGACGGGGATTACGCCGAGCCGAGCCGCCTTCATCACCGCGTAGGCGACCATCGCGCTCCCGCTGGTCTCCAAATAATTGCCGTCCCGCCCGCCCTGATCCGGCGCCTGGAAAAACATCTTCGTTTTCGGGTCGATACAGGCCAGAATCCCCCCGACGGCCTCGGCGAGGAGCGCGGAAAGGCGGGCTGTGAACGCGCCCTCGCGGGGGTCGGCGTACCCTATTATGTCGGCCAGCGCGGTCACGTACCAGCCCGTCGCCCGCAGCCAAAAGCCTTTGGACAGCCCCGTTTCCGGATCCGCCCAAAACGCCTTTTTTGAAAAATCGCAGGCGTGGTAGTACAGTTTCTTTCTTTCGTCGAACATATATCGCCGCGCGTTCTCGAATTGCAACAGGATGTCGCCGTAGTTCGCGCAGCCGTTATACTCGGTCTCGAAGCGGGTGTAAAACACCTGCCCCATATACAGGCCGTCCAGCCATACTTGATCGGGATAGATCTTTTTATGCCAGAAACTTCCCGTCGCGGCTCGCGGCTGCGCCTCGATCTGCGCGTAAAGCAGGTCGATTGCCTTTCTATATTTCTCGCGGCCCGACAGGCGGAAAAGGTCGAAAAGCGCGCTGCCGAATCCGATGTTGTCCAGATTGTACTCGCGCGGGTCATAGCCCAAAATCGACCCGTCGCCCGCTATGTAATAATCCGTGAACGCGTCGGCGAAATCGAGCAGTTCGCGCCGCCCCGTCTGCCCGTACAGGCAGAGCAGCCCCGTAATGAACACGCCGTCGATATAGTTCCACGCGGGCGGCTTGCCGTCCCGAAGCCTTTCGGCGTTCCACGCGGGCCTGTCGGGCGTCGAGTTTTTCAGTACGCCGTCTATGTACGCGTTTATTAACCTCTCGGTTTTTTCGTTTATTTTACGCATGTTTAAAGCGGACATTTTTCTTTAAAGTTTGCCCGTCACGATTGCCCGTCGCAAAGAAAATAGTCCGGCCAAAAAAGAATTATCGGATAGGGTTATTAAGGAAAATCGGAAGTTTTTTAGGTTTCCGTTACGATGTTTTTACGTTATCGGTTATGAGGCCGTCACATTTCGTCACGTTTTCCGTTATGAGGTTATCCACATTGTCCGTTACGACCTCCCCGCCCGACACCCCCGAAAAGGTTACGTTTTTCAATTTCACCGTTTCGACGTTGGTAAAGAGCAGCCCCGCCTTGCTGTGTTCCCCTATGAAACTTGCCATCGCGGGAACGCCCGACCCCGCGTCCCCTTTCATGGAAAAACGCGCGTTTTCGATGGAAATTTCCTTGACCGGACGCTCGGGCAGGCCGCAGAAGAACCCGGCGGCGTACTCGCAATCGGTACAGTCCATGTCCTTGAACCGGAACCGCCCGAGATACGGCGCGCCGTCGTCGGCGGGGCGTTTCCCCCTCGACTGTACGTATTCCGTCAGCCCGTCGGCGTCGCAGCAATAAAACATGTTGACGACAAGCGGGGTCAGGACGTTTTCCATCCGCACGCTTTCAAATTTTACATTGTCTATGATTCCGTACTTGCCCCGCCCGCGCCGCGTTTTTATCCGCAGCCCCCTGTCCGTTTGCGAAAAGAAACACCGCGACACGTCGAGGTTTTTTATGCCGCCGGACATCTCGCTGCCCAGCGTGACCCCGCCGTGCCCGAACCGCATCAGGCAGTTGCGCACCGTTATGTTTTTGCAGGGCGTTCGGTACTTCGCCCCCATATACGCCTTGCCGGATTTGACCGCTATGCAGTCGTCGCCCGTCGAAAAGGCCGCGCCGATGATTTTGACCCCGTCGCACGATTCGGGGTTGCACCCGTCCGTATTGGGCGAGGCCCTGTCGGCGGTCACCCGTATATCGTAAAAATTGACGTTCTTGGAAAAAAACGGGTGGTAGTGCCACGACGCGGAATTGCCCGCCGCAAGGCCGTGCACCGTGAAATTTTTGCACCCGTTTATGAACATCAGCCTCGGCCTCGCTATGCTTTGCCCCTTGCAATCGGCGTACCAGCCGCCCCCGCCGCCGTTGCCGTCAACCGCGCCCTCGCCCGTCACGCAAATATCCTCGGCGTGAAAGGCCGAGATAAAGGATCGGTAACAGGCGCGCGGCTCGCCCTCCCACGTCGCGCACTGCAACGCGCCGCCCGACCCCGCGCATTCGACCTCGCCGGGCAGGACGGGGTAATCGGCGGCGTTTTCGCTGGCGAGAAGTTTCGCGCCGCCCGCGATTTCCAGCGTCATATGACTCTTTAAAACGATCGGGGACGTATAGAAAACGCCGCCGCTTATCAGCACCCGCCCGTTTTTGGGGCAGCAGTCGATCGCGGTTTGAATAGCGCGCCAATCGTTCGTCGCGCCGTCCCCGACCGCCCCGAACGACCGCGCGTCCAAACACGCCGATTCGGCGGGCGTTTCGATTTCGAGGGAAAAACCGTCCGGAGCCGTCCCCACGCGGTACTTCGTCGCGGGTTTCAGGTTGAACAGCGAAAAGACGTTTTCCCGACGCGCTTTTCCGTCGCTTTTGCCGTCTACCGTCACGAAATATTCTCTTTCGCTGTAATAAATTAAATTGTTTTGCAACTCGAAGCACGCGCTCGACGAGCCGACATATAAAACCTTAAACACGGCCCCTCTCTTTTTTCAAGGCCCGCGCCGCGCGGGCTATCCCGTTGCGCAGCCCGACCAGCAATAAATCGTAGGCCAAAAAGAAAACGCCGAAAAGGACCGGCTCCGCGCCGAACGCCGTCGAGCCGTCGGGCAGCCCCCGCGCGCCGTTGACGGCGGCGTTGATAAAATGGTACGTGTAGGCGGTCAGCGCGGACAAAATCAGCCCGTACAAAAGGTTCAAGCACAGGAAGTACCATTTTTTGCGGTAGAACATCAAATACTTCGGCATTCTCTTCTTTTTATTGTCTATGGCCATTAAAACCCGGTTGACGGCCAAATCCGTCGCAAGCCCCATAATCAGCCCTATCGCGACCGTCAAGTCGAGTTGGTCGAGTTTCCTGTCGGCGACGCCCAAGCCGATAAAGAAATAAACCGCCCCCGCGAACCAAAGTTTTAACAGCGCGGCTTTGACGAAAGCGGGGACGCGCGACAGCCCGCCCCGCGCGGCGTTCTTATTTTCGCCGCGTCGGGCGGGGATACCCCTGTCCTGTTCCGCCGCGCCGCCGATTTTCGCGTGGGCAATCCCGTCCCGTCCCGCCGCGCCGCCGCTTTTTTCCGCGCCGCCCGTCACGGCCGCGCTCCGTCCGGCCCCTTGGGCGCGGTGTTTATTTTTTGCAGGAGCCCCCGGTAAACGGGCAAAAGCGCGAGGCTTAAAAGCGTCAAGCCCAAAAAAACGAGGTGGACGTACGTCCACGCGACGGAACTCGTTATGTCGGGCGTAACCTCTATCGGGATCGCGATCGTTTTCGTTTCGGCGTGGACCGTGCGGAGGTAATTGATTTGCAGCGCGGCCTGTAAAAGCAGCAGGATCAGGGTAATGGCCAGAGGGACGATTGCCGACTTGTCGTATTTTTTAAAGCCGAGATACGACACGACCGCCATAAAGGAGGAAAGCGTTACGATAAACATGCAGAGCGCGATAGCCGTGCTGCTGAAACGCATGACGGAATCGGAATGCGCCGACAGTTTAAAGGTAAAGACGGCGCAGGAAAGCACGATGAACGCAAGCGGGATTACCTGCGGCCTGCGTTTCAGGTATACTGTTTTTTTCCTTATATATTCCCTCATGGCGACTTTCCTCTATCGGCAGGACTTCTCCGTGGCTTTGTCGAAAAAATGCAGTTTTTCGGGCTTGAAATCGATTTTCAGCCTGTCCCCGGGCTTGTATTCCCGCCAGCCCGCGAGTTTGAAGACCGCTTTTTTGCCCTCTCCTATCCGGCCGTGCAAAAGCGTCGTTTGCCCTAAATTTTCCCGTATGTCCACGGTGAAATCCGTTTGCGCCCCCAACTCCGCGTCCTCCGGGCGTATGCCGAGGACGATCTCCCGCCCCGCGCTCCCCCGTAAAAGTTCCGCGTCCGCCGCGCTCAATTCGATTTCAAAAAACTCGGTTTTCACCGCGCCGTTTTCCGTCAAGGCCGCGTCGAAAAAATTCATGGGCGGCAGGCCTATGAAGCCGGCGACGAACAGGTTCGCCGGGCGTTTGTAAAGTTCCATCGGCGCGCCGACCTGCTGAACGATCCCGTTGTTCATGACGACTATCCTGTCCGCGAGGGTCATCGCCTCCACTTGGTCGTGCGTGACGTAAATCATCGTCGCTTTCAGCATCTTGTGCAAAAGTTTTATCTCGTGGCGCATTTGCCCGCGAAGTTTAGCGTCGAGGTTGGAGAGCGGCTCGTCGAACAAAAAGACCTTCGGGTTGCGGACGATCGCCCTGCCGACGGCGACCCTTTGACGCTGACCGCCCGAAAGTTGCGCGGGCGTTTTATTCAATTGATGCAGCAGCCCCAATATTTCCGCCGCTCGCATGACCTTTTCGTGAACGGCCTCCGGGTCTTCCCTTTTCAGCGTCAAGCCGAACGCCATATTCCGGTACACCGTCATTTGCGGGTAAAGCGCGTAATTCTGAAAAACCATCGCTATATCCCGATCCTTGGGCGCGGCGGAAGTAACGTCCTTGCCGTCGATAAATACCTTGCCGGACGATACGCCCTCTAAGCCCGCGACCATGCGCAGAGTCGTGCTTTTCCCGCAGCCGGAAGGGCCGACGAGTACGATAAACTCGCCGTCCGCGATTTCCAGAGAAAAATCCCCGACCGCCTTCGCGCCGTTGGGATACGCCTTATTTAAATTTTTCAATCCGACAGTCGCCATTTATTTAACTTTTCCGGACAGTTTTCTTTGAGGTTTGCCCGTCTTTATTCTATACCCGCCAAATACCCGATAAGGATTTTGGACTTTATCAAATTGATCAGCCCTGCCGCCGCGAGCGCGGCCGCCCCGGCCGCCAACATGCCCGCCGTGACGCAAAAACCCGCCGCGCCCAAAATATCGAACAATTTAAGCGGGCAGTAGAAAACGCGCAGGAGTTGAACCGCCGCGACCGCGAAAAGCGCGTAAGACCAATTTTTGACGTAGGTTTTGGTCTTTTCGGACGCGAGGAACGCAAACAGCATGAAAAAGATGTTGATAAGGATGTCCGCCCCGATGTGTATGTCGGGCCTGACGTTTTTCCACGTATAGAGGAAAATAAAGTACAAAACGTCGGCGGCGACGGCGAGCAGGCACAGATAAAAGGAAACCGCGTTTTTTTGATACCTCATGCGTTCGGGGTTGTTTCTCATGCTTCCGCCTCCGCGCCGGCGGCTTTTGCCGGCGTTTTCCATTGCTTGTTTACCTTATGCTTGACGACGGAATTAGCGATCAGCAGACCCGACAGCAAGACCAGCGCGACGCCGAGAACGATCCCCGCGTCGAACCAAAAGGTGGATTTCACGTATTCCATCGCCCCGTTGAACCCCTCGGTTATTTGCTTGTAGCCCTCCCAATCGACCCCGTTCACATAGCGGCTCCGAAGCGGGACGACGAAAACGAAAATGAGCGCCGCGATAAAAAACGAATACGCCGCGTAAATTCCGGTCACGATGTAATTCGACAGGTAGTAAATCCTGCGGTTTTGGGAAAAGAACACGAACAAGGCGGCCGCGGCAAGGATCATGACGAGCGACAGGATAAGCATGACCTTGTTAAAGCCCTGCGCGTCGAAATAAATCCACGAGCCCTCGACATAGCCGACCGCGTCGTCCGGGTCGGTGTGGTTGTACAGGGCGGACACGTCGGTCAAAAAGGACAATGTGAAAATCAAAACCAGCCCGGCGCAAACCGCCGCGGCGATAATCACGGGGCCTTGGAATTTTTTAGAAAATTTTTCCAGAGTCGTCTTCATAATCTTACCTTTTCGACCGACGCGCCCGCGCCCTATTTAATCTTGTCGTACGCCGCCCTCGTATACGTCAACTGCATCGAAACGCCGTAGCCGGGCGAGTTGAGCAATTCCTTTAAGCCCTGCTTGGACAGCGTGCCGTCCGCGGAACTGCCGAAACCGAAATAAACGTAATCGGTGAAGATGAGCGGATCGTAATTCAGCGTCGGGAACGCCTGTGAAAGGCTCATCGTATTGTCCCGTATCGTCGCGGCGACCTGCTGGGTGTAGCCCCATGTCGTGGGCACGCTCCGCATGACGGGATCGACGGACGCGGGGTTCACGACCTCCAAATGCGACATCGTGTTCAGTTCGATCGCCTTAAAGATACGGTTCAGCCCCGCCTGCCCCTTGGGATGCACGGTTTGGTATTCCATGCCCTGTTCCTTCACGTAGCCCACCGGGAACGTGCCGCCCAAATACCTGCGGTAATAGTTCGTATAGTTGCCCGCCGCGTAATGCGCGAGTTCCGCCAGCGCGGTGTCGGACAGTTTGGGCACCATCCGCCCCATATACTCGATTTCGCCGTCTATCCACGCGTCCGGCCCGTAGGACATCAGTTTGTTGCCCTCCGGCGAGAACAAATAGTCCATGAGCGTCAAAGCCCTTTCCCGCGCGTCCTTGGAGGCGGAAGCGAGTATCCCCCAGCCGTCGGCCTTCACGCCGCGCCACGAATCGGTGAATCGGGTGTAGTCAGCCTCGGCGGGCGGGTTTTCGCTCCCCGAATTCCAATCGGTAAAGGGCGGAAGCACCGGGGCAAGGTTAAAGCCCTCTATATAACTGCGCCCCTTGTCGCCCAGCCCGCCGATGTCGGAACCCGTCCTGTCCCCCAATTTATTCAACAGCGTCGTCGTTTGGTTGTAGTCGTACGTCATAAAACCGAGGTTCAGCGCGTTCAGCCGCCCGCGATGCGAGGAATCGTCGGTAAAATTGCCCATTCCCGACGTCGCGTCGTTGTCGTCCCGCGCGTACCCGTCCAAGATCAGGCCTTCCTTGTACAATTGATTGAGCCTTTCCAAGCCCGACATGGTGTTGTCCGAGAGCCTCGCGTCCTGCAACACCCCGGCCTCGTCGATATAGAACCAATCGGCGCGCGCCTCCATGCCGCGCACGCCCCAAATCTCGGCGAGGCGCAAAACGTCCATCTGCCTGTCCGCCGTGCCGGCCCGCGGGTAAAAGGGGATGATGTTGTCGCTCTCGTACGCGGCGGCGTACCCGTAGTTGTTCTCGTTATTGCGCAAATACCTCGGGTTCGTCTTCACGCACCTGAGGAGCGCGACCAATTCGTCCGGGTCGTAAGCGGCGTTGACGCCGCAGAACAAATCCGACCGCTTGTCGCCGAACGCGCCGCCGTACGCCGAATCGATGTACCCGCGCAGGGCGGCGGTCAAGGCCGCGCCGTTTTTAACCGAAAGCCCGTCCTGCGCGTCGATGATATTTTGCGCGTAGTTTTTCGTTATGCTTTGCGTCCCGCTGCCGTCGGCCTTGACCGTCGTAAACTGCCTGTTCATCGTAGCGGGCATGAACCTTTGGTAATAGGACCCGTCCAACGTTATATGCGTGTCGAAGGCCGGCGCGGAAGGGCCGTCGAGCAGTTTTTCGACCCAGTCCGCGCGCATCATAAACATCCTTTCCAAATCGTCGTAGCCGTCGAAGTACGGCGCGTAATACATGCCGCCGTCGCCCGACAGGATTTGCTTATAGATCAACGGGTTCTCCTTTAAGAACGCGTAGAAATTGGGCATGTTTTTCAGGTATTGGCTTATATCGACAAACCGTTGATTGGTCGCGGCCTCCTCGACGATGTTTTCGCCGCGCCCGTTGATCATGTCGATCCCCGTGAAGTTCGACGCTTGCAGCGTAGTCCATTGCAGGGTGAGGTCGTTGAAACTCCTCTCGTAACTTTTGTCGGCGATGATGAAATTCAGCGCGCCGCTCAACGTTTCCCAAACCGGCTTCGTCTTTCCGCGCGTATACCTTTTGCCGTTCGCGGCCAAATACCCGGGCGAGCCTTGCGGGTCCTGCGCTATGTCCTGGTTGAACGTTATGAACGAATCCTTGTCGTACATAACCGCTAAATTAAGGTTGACCGTTTGAGCCGTATTAAACGGCTCAAAATCGGTGATTTCGGGGAAATCACCCTGCGGGGTTTTTGGGGGCGGCACGCTGGGGGTGCACGCCGCGATGGCCAGCGCGATCGCGACCGCCAGTAAACTTGCCAGAGACTTCTTCAATTTCATTGTCCTAAACTCCTTTTAAGTTTATTTTTTTATCGGTTAATAGGTTTTACTATTCCTTTACCCCGCCCATGCTCACGCCCTTGGCGAAGTATTTTTGTATGTAAGGGTAAATGACAAGGATCGGTATCACGGCGCAGACGACCATCGCGTAGATCAGGGAGTTGGGGGCGTAATCGCCCCTGTCCAGTTCGTCTATTTTTTCCAACGTGTCCCGTATGTACACTTGAAGCGGCCATTCGTTCTTATTCCTGATCATCTGCCGCGCCCAAAAGAACCCGTTCCAGCGGCTTATCGCGAAAAACAGGGCGACTGTGGCTATCGCGGATTTGCACATGGGCAGGTAAATCTTTTTAAGGAGTTGAAACTCCGTCGCCCCGTCCACGATCGCGGCCTCCTCGATCTCGCCCGAAACGCCCTCGAAGGCGTTCCGCAAAAGGATCACGTTAAAGGCCGCCATGCCCATCGCGGCGACTACAAGCCATTTGTCGTCCTTGGTCACTATGTCGAAAAGTTCCTGCGTCCCCATGTAGTTCAGCAATTGCGGGACAAGCCCCGCGGAAAACCAAAGCGTGAAGACAAAAAAGAAACTGAGCAAACTTCTGAAAGGCAGCCTTTTTTTGCTTAACGCGTACGCGCCCAGAATAGAGGTCGCCACCGAGAAGACCGTGCCGTAAAAGGTGACGAACAGGGTGTTGGAATAACTGACCCAAAAGCCTTTGGTATTCAAAACCGCGCTGAACGCCCCGAACTGGATATCCACGGGGAACAGCACGACCTTCCCGGTTTGGAACGCGTCCCTCCCCGAGATCGACGCCGAAAGCGAATACACGAAAGGGTACAGGCAAAACAGGGCGAATACCGTCAAAAACAAATACGCCAGAACCTTGAATATGATTTCCGTTATTTCCATTCTTTTCATGCCGTTACCCTCTGGAGCCTTTAATACAGCGACACCTTGGAAATTTTCTTGCTGACGAAATTCGAGCCTACGACCAGCGTCATGGACAGCAACGCGGCGATCAGGTCGGCGGCCGACGCCAACGCTTGGTTGGCGTTCGTTATGCCGCTCCCCATGCCCGCGCGCCGAAAAACGAAGGTGCTTACGATATCCGTTTCGGTGTACGTCCCGGGGTATTGGAGCAGCAGCACCTTTTCATACCCCACGCTTAAAAGTTCGCCTATCCTTAAAACCAGCATAATGACGATCGTAGAGGCCATGCCGGGCAGAACCACGTATCTGATTTGCGCCAATTTGTCCGCGCCGTCTATCGTCGCCGCCTCGTAGCGCGACTGCGGGATCATGATAATCGCGGCGAAAAAGACGATCGAGCCGTAGCCGGCGGCCTCCCAAATCCCCGAAACGATAAACACCGGCCTGAAATATTGGGGGAACCTCAGCATTCCGCCGTTCATGGCCTCGTCCCCGATAAGGCCCAAGCCCTTGAACATCTTGGACAGCACGCCCGGGTCGGAGGCCATGCTGCCCCCTTTCAGCAGGAGCGAAATGACCGTCGTGACCACGACCGTGCTGACGAATTTGGGCAGGTAGGTCAAGATCTGAAAGCCGCTCCTCACAACGTCGTTTTTGACCTCGTTGAAAAACAGGGCGAGTATGATCGGCACGGGGAAGCCGAATAAAAGCCCGTAGAACGAGAGCATGAACGTGTTGCGGAACGCGACCCAAAATTCCGCCGAGGACGAGCCGAACATCAAATCCCTGAACCATTTAAGCCCCACGAAATCCCGTTGGAACTCCGACAGCGTGGTATTGTTTATTTTAAACGCGCCGAGCAGCCCGTAAAGCGGGAAATACCTCCAAAACAAAAAGATCAAAAACAGCGGGAGCAGCATTAAATACAGCCGCCATTCCTTGAAAATCTTTTTTCCGGTATTCCTCCAATAATTCTTCTCGTTCGCGTCGAGGGCTTCCCGCGCCCCGGCGTCGTTTTGCAAAGCCTTCCCCTCGTCGCCGAGAGGGGCAAAAACCGCGCCGCTTTCCCGCGATTGCTTGTTATTCGTCACTTCCTTCCGCCTCCTTCCGCATTCTTGCCAGATAAACCGGCTGCGCCTCGAAAAGCCCGTTCTGCTTGCGCGCGACCGCGATAACCACCAGGCCTATGACGACGTTCAACGCGTCCGAGGCAAGCAATAAGGGTATGTTTTTTAAATCGAAGGACACTATCATAGAAACCGCCGCCCTGCCCGCTATCGCCGACAGGAACCCGGTCAGGGCAAACAGCAGGGAAAGCCAAAGGCTGCCGCGTATTTTTCCGGGGGCGGCCGATTTAAACCACAGCAGGTTGAGCATGACCCCCGCGTTCCCGAGCCCGTAAACGAGGTATTGCGCGGGGGCGGCCGCGTTGCACAGGCAATACGTAAGCCCGCCCGCCACAGCGGCAACCGCCGCCGGCCATTTCCACCGAACCATAACGATAAGGGCGATCGGTACCGTGACGGAGAGCGTAAAAATTTCGTTCTTTACCGCTTTCATCAGCAGCACGTTTACCGCCTCCAACGCGCAGGCGACGCTCGTCAGAATAAGCGTATCTATCGTTTTGTACGCCCTTTCCGTCATTTTTTAAAGTACCTCTCCGCGTTCGAGCAGCAAATATCCCGCACGATCCCGCCGACGAATTCTATTTCGGGGGGGTATTCCCCGTTTTCGATCAACGCGCCCAAGCGGCTGCACAAAATACGCCTGAAATATTCGTGGCGAGGATACGACAGGAAACTTCTCGAATCGGTCAGCATCCCCACGAACTTCGACAATAGCCCCGTTTGGGCGAGGGCTTCGATCTGCCGCGCTATGCCGTCCTTTTGGTCGTTGAACCACCACGCGCTGCCGAACTGTATTTTCGCCGCCGTCCCCTCGCCCTGAAAACAATTCCGGACGCAGGCCAAAACCTCGTTGTCGCGCGGGTTGAGGCAGTACAGGATCGTTTTCGGCAATTCCCCGGTACGGTCGAGGCTGTCCAGAAGTTTCACAAGGTCGGCCGCGAACGCCTTGTCGCCTATCGCATCGAAACCGGTATCCGCCCCCAGCGCAAGCATGTTGCGGCTCGACGCGTTGCGTAGCGCGCCTATATGGTACTGCTGGACCCAGTTGTATTTGTTGTACTGCCCGCCCAAAAACGCCAGCATAAAGCCCTTGTACCTCGCGGTTTCCTCGCGGTCGGGCGGCTCGCCGTTTAAGGCTTTCTCATATACGCGCCCCGCCTCGTCAAACGTCGCGGGGCGGTACGCCACCTCGTCGAGCGCGTGGTCGGAGCACACGCATCCGGCCCCGTCGAAAAACCTTATCCTGTCGGCAAGCGCGGCCGTAAACTTCCCGAACGTATCCAGTTTGCTTTGCGCCGCTCCCTCCATGCGCTTGTGCCAATCCAAAAACGCGCCGAGTTCGATGTTGACCGCCTTGTCCGGGCGGAAGGCCGGCAATACCTTGACCCGAAAGGCTTTGTCCTGCCTAAGCAGCGCGTGGTATTTCAAATCGTCGGCCGGGTCGTCCGTCGTGCAGAGCGCGGCCACGTTGGAAAGTTCGATCATCCGGCGGGCGGTCAGCGTCTTTAATTTCTCGTTCGCCTTTTCCCAAACGCGCCCCGCCGTTTTCGGGCATAAAGCCTCGTCTATGCCGAAAAACCTTTTCAACTCCAAATGCGACCAATGATAGACAGGGTTGCCTATCGCGTACGGCATGACCTCGGCGAATTTGAGGAATTTTTCTTCGTTGGGCTTGTCCCCCGTGATATACGCCTCGGAAATCCCCGCCTCGCGCATGAGCCGCCATTTGTAATGGTCGCCTTTCAGCCAAACGTCGGCAAGGTCGCTGAACTTTTTATCCTCGTAAATTTCGCGCGGGTTCAAATGGCAATGGTAATCGAAAATAGGCCGGCCCTTCGCGTAACCGTTGTACAAGACCTTCGCCGTTTCGTTATCGAGCAAAAAATCGTCGTCCAAGAATTTTTTCATAGCGTCACTCCCGTCTTAAAAAGCGCGATCTCGCGCGAATCGTTCAACTCGTTACGGGTCCGCCGGCCGCTCGCGGTCTCCGCGATAAGGTCGATGAAATCGTTTAATATGGCCGCGCGGCCGCCGCCCGTCATGCCGCCCGCGTTGAAGTCGATCCAACGGCTTTTGCGCTCCGCCAGAGCGTCGTTCGTCGAGACCTTTACGGTGGGGACGAAACTGCCCAAGGGCGTGCCGCGCCCCGTCGTGAACAATATCATTTGACAGCCCGCCGCCCCGAGGTTCGTGCAGGCCGCCATATCGTTGCCGGGCCCGTCCAACAGGACAAGCCCCGCCCCCTTTACCGTGTCGCCCGCGAAAAGCGCGTCCGCGATTTCCGACGCGCCGCCCTTTTGCACGCAGCCCAAGGACTTGTCCTCCAACGTGCTTATGCCCCCGTCCTTGTTGCCCGGCGACGGGTTCTCGTAGATAGCCTGCCCGTTTTGCCGGAAATAGTCCTTGAACCCGTTAATAAGGTTTACGGTTTTATCAAAGACCTTTTTGTCCTTCGCCCTTTCCATCAAAATTTGTTCCGCCCCGAACATCTCCGGCACTTCGGTAAGCGCGGCCGCCCCGCCTAAATCGGTCAAATAGTCGCTGAACAGCCCCAAAAGCGGGTTCGCGGTAATCCCGCTCAGCCCGTCCGAGCCGCCGCATTTAAGCCCGACCGTCAAAGCGTCCATGCCCCTCGCAGTACGCCTGTCGTTTTTCGCGGTTTCGTACAGTTTTTCAAGCAGTTTAACGCCCTCTTCGATTTCGTCCCCCGCGTCCTGCGCGTTCAAGAACTGCGCCCTGTCCCCGCCGTACTTTTTCAGCCCTTCCCGAAAATCGGCTATACGGTTGTTCTCGCAGCCCAAACCCAAAACCAACACGCCGCCCGCGTTCGGGTGGCATACGATTTGTTGAAGGGTGGTTTTCGCGCGCTCGTGGTCGCGCCCGATTTGCGAGCAACCGTAGGGGTGCCCGAAATGAAAAACCCCGTCCACGAGCAAATCCTTGTGCCTCGCGTTAAATTCCCTTGCGATTTGCCTTGCCTGCGCGTTCACGCACCCGACCGTAGGCACCACCCATAATTCGTTGCGGATCCCGACCCTGCCGCCCGCCCTCTCGTACACCTCGATTTGAGGTCTGTGCGCGTCCGAAAAATCGAATTTAACGGGCGGCTTTTTTTTATAAGAATACTTTAAGTTTTCATCGAGCCCCGTGCGCAGGTTGTGCGTATGCACCCATTCGCCCGCCGCTATGTCCCCCGCCGCCTTTCCGATACTATACCCGTATTTAATAACGTCCCCGCCGCTTTTTATATCGGTTAAAGCGAATTTATGCCCCTTCGGCACGCGCTCCCTTAAAACCGCGCCGAAAAATTCGCGGCCCATGGGAAGGTCGGCCATCGCCACGGCGACGGTGTCGGCGGCGTTGATTTTAACCGCGCCGCCCGTCACGCTTCCGCCCCCATTAACTTTTTTAAATCGGCCGCGACCGCGTCCGTAAAATCCGCGTGTATCTCCGCCAAATCCATGCCCCAAATATCCTTCCAGCCGCAAACCTCGCGCGCGAGGGACTCGCAATCCGTAAAGTTATCCCACGCCCGCTTCCACCGCGCCAAGTACTGCGGCTCGTCGTTCAGGGCTATGGCTTCGCCGTTCCCGCGTTTGCCCCTATGGAACAGGATAAACGCCGCGAAGGCGCAGCACAAATTGACGGGCAGTTTTTTGTACAGCCTTACATAGTCCGTCAGCGAGGGCAAAAGCCTCGTCCGGAATTTCGCGGTCGAATTGAGCGCGATGGACATCAGTTCGTGCCGGATAAAAGGGTTTAAAAACCGCTCGATCACGCTCTCGGCGAAAGCCTTTTTCTGTTCTTCGGGCAAATCTATCGTGGGGCTGATTTCCTCGAATATGAGTTTCTTGACGAAGCCGCCGATTTTCGGGTCTTCTATCGCCTCGCGCACGGTGTCGAAGCCGGCCAAATACGCGACGGGGACGAGCGCGGTATGCGCGCCGTTCAGAATTTTGACCTTCCGTTCCTTGTACGGCTTAATATCCTTGACGAACAGTACGTTCAGGCCGCACTTGTCGGCGGGGAAGCGGCTTTGCGCCCGGTCGTCGCTTTCCAAAACCCAAAGGTGAAATATTTCGCCCTCTACTACATTGCGGTCCTCGTAACCCGTTTCGGCTTGAATTTCGGCGATTTCGCCCCTCGGGTAGCCCGGCACGATACGGTCCACAAGCGTGCCGACAAAACGGTTGGCTTTTGTCAGCCATTCGATAAAATCCGCGCCCATTCCGCGCGACTCCGCGAGCCCCGTCAAAACCCTTTTCAGTTCCGCGCCGTTGTCGTCGATAAGTTCGCACGGGA
>JAISFM010000362.1 GCA_031263605.1 Clostridiales bacterium
CTTCGCTCGAAATGACAGGGGGGGGGGGGCAATCGGAATGACATGGATTTGCACATTCAGAATGAGAGAGGAATGCGCGCGGGCGTTCCCCTGTTCGGTAGAGATTGCCGCGTCGCGCTTTCGCGCTCCTCGCAATGACAAACGGGGCGTTCGCGCTCCCCGCAATAGACTTGTTGCGAGGAGCGTGCAGCGCGACGCGGCAATCTCTATAAAAAGAGCGGCGTTTCGTGTTTGGTAGCGATTGCTTCGTCAGATGCTCTACGCGTCCTCCTCGCAATAGACTTGCCGTGTTTATGAGCAATCTCGGATTGAAAACTTTGCGCAAGGTCACCCCGACCGACACTATTCCCTATCCACTATTCCCTATTCCCTTGAATAAGGTGGGAGATTTCTCGACTTCGCTCAGATCATGACAATAAAGGCGCGTTCCGACTGTACAGAAAGTTTCCCCCGCGCAATCGCGCAAACCACCCCAAACCGAAATTTGTCATTTGTAAATTGTAAATTGTAAATCGCGCTATATCTTTTCCCCCACTTGTGTTATACTATCCGTATGGAGCGCGTGATACTGCACAGCGACTTGAATAATTTTTACGCTTCGGTCGAGGAAATTTTGCGCCCCGCGTTAAAGGGCGCGCCGCTCGCGGTGTGCGGCAACCCCGCCAAACGGCACGGAATCGTCTTGGCAAAGAACCTGTCCGCCAAAGCCGCCGGCGTCAAAACCGGCGACACCGTTTGGCAGGCGCAGCGGAAATGCCTCGGGATCGTTTGCGCCGCGCCGCACTTCGACGAGTACGCGCGCTATTCGGAAAAGGTCTTTGACCTGTACGTCCGATTCACCGACCGGGTCGAGCCGTTCGGCAACGACGAATGCTGGCTGGACGTGACGGGCAGCCGAACCCTGTTCGGGAGCGGCCGCGAAATCGCGGAGCAAATCCGGCGACTCGTGCGCGCGGAAACCGGCCTCACCGTGTCGGTCGGCGTTTCGTTCAACAAGGTTTTCGCGAAATTGGGCAGCGATTTGAAAAAGCCCGACGCGGTGACCGAAATCACGCGGGACAACTTCCGCGCAAAGGTCTGGCCGCTGCCGGCGGGCGACATGCCGGGCGTCGGGCGCATAACCGCCGAACGCCTGCAAAAAATCGGCGTGCGCACAATCGGGGACTTGGCGGCGACGGACGAAACCGCGCTGTCGGGTTTGTTCGGCGTGCTCGGCCCGCGCATGAAACAGGCGGCGGCGGGCTTGGACGGCGAGTCGGTGCGCCCCTATAACGAACGCCGCGCCCTGAAAAGCGTGGGGCACGGCGCGACAAGCGCGAACGACATGCGCGCGGAAAGCGAAATCCGCGACATGGTTTATTTTTTGAGCGACAGGGTCGCGGCGCGGCTGCGGCGGTACGGCCTGAAAGCGTTGGCCGCGGCCGTCCACCTGCGGACGGCGGATTTTGTCGATTCCTCCCGCCGCGCGCCCCTGCCCTATCCGACGTCGAACGGCGCGGAACTCGCCCGCGCGGCGTTCGGCCTCGTTTGGAAACAAAACCCGGGGCCGCTGCGCGCCCTCACGGTGTCGGCGTACAACCTCGTCGCGGACGCGGAAAACGGGGAGGCCGCGCAACTCTCGCTGTTCGGCGCGGAGCCCGACGAAAAGGCCCGCCGCTTGGACGCCGCCGCCGACGCGCTGCGCGCCAAATACGGCGCGAACGCGGTCACGCGCGGGAACCTGCTGTACAACGACTACGCCGCCGACCGGTTCGACAGCGACGAGGCCGGGTTTTTGCCGTTTAAGAGGTGAAGGGAGGATCATTAGACTTGTTGCGAGGAGCGCAAACGCCGCTTTTGTCATTGCGAGGAGCGCGAAGCGCGACGCGGCAATCTCTATGTAAAAAGGCGCGTTTCGTGTTTTGTAGGGATTGCCCTCAAAGCGTTCCGCGCTCCTCGCAATCGGCAAACCTAATGACAGAGGGCAACGCGTTCGGAATGAGAGAGGAAAGCGCGGGGCGTTCCTCTGTTCGGTTGAGATTGCCGCGTCGCGCTTTCGCGCTCCTCGCAATGACAAAAGCGGCGTTCCGCGCTCCTCGCAATGACTGCGTATTCATTTCGCTGCAACTCTAATGATTTGCCGTGTTTATATTCAACGCGGTTTGTCCACTCCCGACGGGAGCGGCGTTCAGGCCGCTCTGTGTCCGTTACCGAAACAGTTTAATCACAAAACCGTATTTTTTCAGCGATTTCCGCCGCGCCGTGTAATCGGGCAGGTGCGCCGACACCAAACGCCAGAAGTCGCGCGAATGGTTCATATGGCCGAAGTGGCACAACTCATGGACGATGACGTAATCCATCAAGGCCGGCGGCAGCAGGATCAAACGCCAGTTCAAGGACACCGCGCCGCCCGTTTCGCAACAGCCCCACTTCGCGCGGGAATTGATCAATTTAAAGTGAACGTTGAACGTTGAAAGTTGAAAGTTTCGGTCGGGGGCGTTCGCTTCCATTTGCGCGGCGATTTGAAACAGCCGCCGTTCCAAAAACGGCTGCGCCGCCGACTTATAGAGTTTGATTAACGGTTTTATATTTTTGTTCGGTTGGGGTTTTCCGTCCCCCCCGCCCTCGCCGCAAAGGGGATCGGCGCGGCGGGGCAGTTTCATTCCGGCGCGGGAAGGCTCGACGCGGCACAACGCCGCGCGCAGTTCCTCCGCCGAATCGAACGTTTCGCCCAACAGCAGGAAACGCGAGTATTCTATGAAATCCCGGTTTTCGCCGTATTGGCGGGCTTGTTCGGACAATTTTTTTTCAATCCACGCTTTTTTTTGCAGAAGTATTTTTTCCGCGTCGGCCGCGCTCAAACCTTTCGGCGCGCGAACGGAGACCGCGCCGTCCTTGACGGTGATCGAAACGCCCCGCTTGCCGCGGACATAGATAAGTTTGTATTGGAAAGACATTTTCTTGTGAGGTAAAAGATAAGAGATTAGGTAATAGATAATAGGTAAGGACGAAGTAGGAAGGACGAAGGACGCAGTGTCGGGCGCTGCCGCAAAAAGAAACCGAATTAATGATTAATGAGGGTGTGTACAAACCGCATTGCTCATAAACACGGCATGTCATTGCGAGGAGGACGCGTAAAGCGTCCATTGCTGTCAATCTCTATATAAAAAGGCGCGTTTCGTGTTTTGTAGAAATTGCCGCGTCGCGCTCCGCGCTCCTCGCAATGACTTGTAGCAACGCTGTTTGTACACTCCCGATTAATGATTAATTGTTGACCTGTCGAAAAAGAAACTTTGTTATGATTTAAGTTTCTTACCCACAGGCACCGCCGCCTTAACGAACCCTATCCGAAATTAATCATTTATCATTTATCATTGCATGTCACCCGACCGACCTTCGTCCTTCGTCCTTCCTACTTCGTCCTTAACCTATTACTTATTACCTAATCTCTTATCTTTCATCTTTTACCTTTTATCTTTTATCTATTATACCACATTCTCTTACTATTTGACAAACACTCCTAAAAACTGTATACTATCTTATTGTATAATGGCTGTATTCATTTACGGTTGTATTCGGTTATGGAAAGATATAATACGCTCCAATACGATTTTAAGTTCTATGTGAACACGATCATCATGCGCGCGCTTTTCGAGGGCGACAAGTACGGCTATGAGATTTGCAAGGTCGTCGAGGCGCGTACCAACGGCTGGTACAAAATCAAACAGGCCACTTTGTACAGTTGCTTGAACCGCTTGGAAGCCCAAGGGATGATCCGCTCGTATTCAAACGACGAGTCCGCCACGCACGGCGGCAAACGGCGGTACTACGGCTTGACGCAGGCCGGCATCGAGGACTTTACCAAAAGCCAGGACGAATGGGAGTATTCCCGCACGATCATCGACCGCTTGATCTCCGACAAGGAAGTGGATTTAAGCCGCATCCCCCCGCCGCCCCCGCCCAAACGCAAAGTTGCCCGCAAAAAACCCGCGCCCGACGTCGTAACGGTGACAAAAACCGTCGTCGTGCACGCGGAAAGCCGTACCGGAGAGGCCGAGGCGGCCGAGGCCGCAACGGAAACGCGGCGGGATATTGTAACGGAAACGCGGCAGGGTATTATAACGGGAACGCAGCCGGTCGGCTCTTTGGATACGCAACAGGCCGTTGAAACGGAAACGCAGGCCGCCCCCTCCTCCCTTACGCTCACGCTGCCCGCGGGCGATTTGGACGATTTAAGGAGCCGCGGCGCGGGGGACAGTTATTCGGACAGCGTCCGCGCGCAGGAATACAAGGAAACCCCCGCGTTCGCCGCCGCCCCCGCGTATGCTTTCGACGCGTTTACGGACGACGGGGACGACGGCGAGGACGAGGACGGCGGGGAAACCGGCGTTGCGCCCGCCTTTGCCCCGCCGCCCGACAAAAAGCCCGACGCGTACATTTTATCCGACGACGAGCGGATTGAGCCGCCCGACGACGAGCGGGCGCGGACGCTTTACCGGCCGGCCCCCGTTGCGGCGGCGGCTCCCGCCGCGCCTGCCGTTCCGGTGGCGGCGGCGGCCGAGGCCGCTTCCGAAAGGCGGGATTACGCGGCGGAAACGATTTCGATCGAATACCGCGACATCTTAAACCGCTTTATCAAGACGTCGGACGGCGGCAAGCGCGCGCGGCCCGACGAGGCTTACACCGCCGAGCCCGACCCCGCGCCCGAACCCGACGAGGACGTTAAAATCCGCGTCCACCGCCGGCCCGAACGGGCTTACGCGCCCGAAGACATGGACGGCGTCCGCGTGCGGCCGCACGACAAAGAGGAAACGGCCGACTACAACAGCAAGTTCTATATCTACATCAACCGCTTGCGCGTGCGCAAAAATTGGATCGTTTGCGCCGCGCTGGAAATTCTCGTGTTCCTGTGCTATCTCGCGCTTGTGCCGATTTCCAATGTCGCGACCGCCGCCGAAAAAGCCTATTTCATCGTGGGCGCGGTCGTGCCTATCGCGTTCCCCGTCGTCGGGCATCTTTGCTACGCGATCGACCCCGACCGCAAAAAGCGCGTCAAAACCACCCAGTGGGAGGATCTGCTGTGGGGCGCGACCTTGACCATGGGCTGTATGGTCGTCGCGGCCGTGGCTTTATCGGGCTTGTGGGGCATGAACAACAACAACCTTGAAAACTTCCCCGTGCGCCTCTCCGTCTTTTTAGTCCTCTCCTTCGGTTTCGCCGTCAACGCGATCGTGTTCTGCCTGTACCATAAAAATAAAAAATTCGCGGCTTGAAGTTTGAATTTGGCGGGGGGCTTTGGCGGGGGGGGGGGGGGGGGGGGGGGGTGGGGGGGTGTGGGGGGG
>JAISFM010000013.1 GCA_031263605.1 Clostridiales bacterium
TGTAATTTTTTATGACTTTTTCCGATACGAACGCCGTCCCGCAATGAGGGCAAATGCCCGCGTCCTTTGCCGCGTCTATTTCTATATTCGCGCCGCAATTTGTGCATTTTGCCGCCGTCAACATAAAATCTCCTTTCCCTGCCGTTAACGGATTATCGGCTGCGCCGATTCCGTTCCCGCTTTTTTCCCGCAAAAACCTTTTTCCTGTTGTACCCATATTTTTTACCAAAAAAATATGGGTACAACAGGAAACGGGGTACCCCGTTTCGCGAGAATTTTTTTATACCCTAGGAAAAATCGCCTGCTTGCAAGATTTCGCGGTTTTTCCGACGGCATCAACAAAAGCGGCGCGTGAAACGCGCAACAGCAACGCGGATGAGCGTAACGAACACGCTTTTGTTCTTTTATTTTTTGATTATATCATGTAGCGCGAATTTTGTCAATAAAAAATCGCCTGCATTCGCTACGGTCAAAATTGCAGCTTCGGGGGAAACCTTTTGTAAAAGGTTTCCCCCGCGCCCCTTTCTAAAACTTTCAACAGGTCAACAATTCTGCATTCTGCATTTTGCATTTAATTGCGGATAGGGCAAATTGCGCGCCCAACTCTTAAAACCGAAATTTGTCAATTGTAAATTGTAAATTGTAAATCGTCAATCCCCCGACCGCACTTCCCCCCGCCCCCCCCACCGCCCCAAAAACGCAATCCCCAGCGTGTTCTCGCCGCAGTGCGAAGTGATTGTGCCGCCCGTGTGGCATACGTATACCTTTTCAAAATTGAACCTTGCCGTGACCTTTTCGCGCACCGCGTCCACGATGTCGGCGGGGGCGGTCGAATAGGTGATAAAGACGCGCCGCAGGTCGGGGTGCGGGCGGCGGGCGAAAGTATCGTCCGCGAACTTATCCAGCGCGGTTTTGAAATTGACGCCAAGGTATTTTTTGCCGACGCTCATGGAACCGTCCATTAAAATGGTGGGCTTGATCCGCAGCAGCGAGGCGGCGAACCGCGCGACGCCGCCGCAACGCCCGCCTTTATGTAAAAATTCCAAATCGTCCACGACGAAAGAGCATTGCATTTTATGCCGCGCCTTTTCGAGCCGCGCAACGATTTCGGCGGCGGGAACGCCCTCGCGGGCCCAATCGCGGGCGCGCAGCCCGAGCAGCGCGAGGCCGCAGGACAGCGTCAAGCCGTCCACGACGTACACGTCCCGAAAACGGGCGGCGGCGAGTTTGGCGTTGTTGTGGCACGCGGACAGAGGCGACGACAGCGAGATATGGATCACCGCGCCGGCGGTTTTTAACGCGCGCGAAAAAGTTTCCTCATACAAAGCGGGCGGGATCGCGGCGGTTTTAGGCGTTTTCCCCGTGCTGTGAAAATACGCGAAAATATCGTCATTGGTTAAATTGACGCCGTCGAGGTATTCCTTATCGCCCAAAACGACGGTCAGCGGCACGGAAATAAATCCCTCCGCGAGCAATTCCGGCGGCATGTCCCAGGCACTGTCGCCCGTGATTTGAATGTCGGCCAAAGCAGCCTCCTTTTGTTGCAAATATGGCGCAAGATGCGGGATAAAAGATAGGTTGTCGAAGGAGAGGTGAAAGGTAAGAGGTAAGAGGTAAGAGGTTCGGATAGAGGACTATGGAAGATGTAAGATGGAAGAGGGAAGATGGTCGGTCGCGCGTTTCTCGCGCGGGATAATGTTATCGCGCGAAAACTACTGTCATACTGCTATTGCGCGCCAACCACTGTCATACTGCTACTGTGCGCCAACTGCTGTCATAACGTTATCGCGCGCCAACCACTGTCATTTCGACCGAAGTTCGGGGTACAACCCCGAACGGAGCGGAGAAATCCCCCACCTATTAAAAACCGACAGAGGAACGCGGGGCGCGCCAACCTCTGTCATTTTAAAAATGCAGAATGCAGAATGCTTTTCTAATGCGGAATGCAAAATGCAGAATGCAGAATTGTTGACCTGTCGAAAAAGAAACTTTTGGTATGTTTTGCATTTCTTACCCACAGGCAATATTGTTTTAAGCAAACCCTATCCGAAATTTGCATTCCGCATTATTCGCAATTGTGCATTGTCCTGTCATTCCGAACGCAGTGAAGAATCTCAACCGATTAAAAATGCAAGGCGCAAGACAGTCGAACAGAGTACAAATCGGCGGAAGACATTTCAACCCCCGCGCGAGTAACGCGCGACAATCCATCTTCCATCTTCCATCTTACATCTTCCATAACAACCCGTCTTCCATCCCTTCGTCCTACTTATTAAAGAACAGAATCCCCAGCGTATTCTTTCCGCAATGCGACGTAACCGTCGAGCCGGCGGGGTTGACGTACACTTCCTCGAATTTAAACTTCCCCGCCACCTTTTCTTTGACCATGTCGAGGATGTCGGGCTCGACGACCGAATAGGTGATAAAGACGCGTTTCAAATCGGGTTCGGGGCAGCGTTCAAACGTGTCGTCCGCGTATTTGGACAGCGCGGATTTAAAATGGACGCCGATATATTTCTTGCCGACGGACATGCGCTCGTTCATCAATATGGTGGGTTTGATCCGCAAAACCGTGGACGCGAACCGCGCGAGGCCGCTGCACCGCCCGCCTTTATGCAGGAACTCCAATTTATCGACGACAAAGGAACACTGCACCTTGTCCCGCCGCGCCTCGGCTTTTTGCGCGATTTCGGCGGCGAGCAGCCCCTCGCCCGCCAAATCGCGGGCGTACAGCGCGACCAAAGCCGAGCCGCTCGACAGGGATTTGCTGTCCACGACGTACACGTTTTTAAATTTTTTGGCGGCTTCCGCGGCGTTGTCGTGGCACGCCGAGACCCCGGACGACAGGGCGATATGGACGATCCCGTCCGCGCCGGCGGCGAACTGTTTCGCAAAAACTTCCTCGTATGCCGCGGGGGGCGTAGCGGCGGTTTTGGGCGTTTTGCCCGAACTTTCGGCATAGGCGTAAATATCGTCGTTGGTCAAACTCACGCCGTCGAGGTATTCCTTGTCCCCCAGAATGATGCACAAGGGGATCGAGACCAACTCCGCCCCCAGCAATTCCCGTGGCATGTCCCAACTCGAATCGCCGGTGATGATAATTTTACCCATTCTCTCTTTTCCTTTTATTTTGTTTTATGTCTTTTTT
>JAISFM010000016.1 GCA_031263605.1 Clostridiales bacterium
TTGCGATTCCGCGTACTCAATATCTCCTCGGAAAAGTAAAAGGAGTTGCGCTCGCCCTGCTCGAACGTTAGATAAGGGTATTCCTCTAAATCCTCTAAACGGACGGCCCCCATTTTCGCAAGCGGGTTCGACGACGACACGAATATGTGCGGCTTCGCCGTGAACAGCGGATGGAAGGCAAGCCCGTTGTCCCGCAGTACCCGCTCAATGACCTTGGATGCCCACAAAGGAGATCACCGATTCGTTGAACGCGTTCAGGTAGAGTATGCCGATCTCGCTGCGCAGGCTCTTTACGTCCTCGATAATCTCGGCCGTGCGGGTTTCGCGCAAGGTAAATTCGTATTCCGGCGCGCCGCATTTTTTCACCATGTTCACAAACGCGTTGACCGCAAACGCATAATGCTGCGTTGAAATCGAACAGAGCCTTTTCGGCGGTTTCTTGTTGTGGTACCGCTCCTCCAAAAGCCCCATTTGCTCCGATACCTGCCGCGCGTACGACAGGAATTCCGCGCCGTCAGTCGTCAAGCCGACCCCTTTCGCGCCGCGCGTAAGAAGATCCGCGCCGATTTCCGCTTCCAGTTCCTTAATCGCGTTCGATAGGCTTGGCTGCGCGATATACAGCCTTTTCGCGGCTTCATTCATCGAGCCGCAATTCACGGCCTCGATAAAGTATTTCAGTTGCTGTAACGTCATAACCGTACCCCTCGCTTTTCTCCGCGCGCATTGTACCGTACCGCGTCATAATAGTCTAACAGAAAATTGCGGATAAATCAAAGGAAAAGAGGGCGAAGCGTTTCGCGCCGCACGGCGGAGTATCGCGCAAAGGGCGTTAAAACAGTTGACAGGGCGAATTTAATCGTGTATAATTATATCGATATAAAAATACTCACTTAAAAAAGGCGATGCGGAGTGAGCGGAAATGCGGACGGTGGAAAGGGAGGGTGCGAATATGAAAGCGTGTAACGGCATTGCGTTGGCTACGTTCCAAAGATTGCCCGTCTATGTGCGGGCGTTGCGCGAAATGCGCGAAACCGGCGCGGAAGCCGTGTCCGCGCCCGCTTTGGCCGAACGGCTCGGGTTCAATCCGTCCGTCGTGAAAAAGGATCTGTCTTGCGCTATCGTGAGTATGGGAAAGCCTAAAACCGGCTATGATATTAACGGGCTGATAACCGACATCGAAAACTTTTTGGGGTATAATAACGCGGCCGACGCGGTGTTAGTCGGCGTCGGCAAACTCGGATCCGCGCTCCTCGGATACCGCGGGTTTGAAACGTACGGGCTTAATATTGTCGCCGGGTTCGACGCGGACGAAAAAGTCGCCGGCACGACCGTGGGCGGCAAAAAGGTCTTCGGCATGGAAAAACTCGCCTCGATCATTCGGCGTTTGCATGTGAAATTGGCGGTCCTCACTACGCCCAAGGAAGCCGCGCAGGACACGGCGGACAGATTGACGGCGGCCGGCATACGGGCTATCTGGAACTTTACGCCCGAACAAATCAAGACGCCCCCCACGGTCGCCGTCAAAAACGAGAACATGGCCGCGTCCCTTGCCGTGCTGTCGAAACAATTAAAAGAAATTCTGTTAAAAGAAGCGCGATAGTTACAGTGCATAGTGCACAGTCCACAGTGCACAGTTAAAGGATAAGCCTGAACGGCGCGCAATAAAAACAAGACCGAAACTGTGGACTGTGCACTATGTACTGTAACTGCGCACCGCGGACAAAACAAGCCTAACAAAATAATAGGAGATATGTATAGAAGCATGAAAGACGGTTACGGGCAAATAGACGGCTTGGAGTCGCTGGAAGCGGCGATCGGGCGGGCGCGGGCGGCGCAAAAACAATTCGCCGCGTTCTCGCAGGAACAGGTAGACCGAATCTTTTTCGAGGCGGCCAAGGCGGCGAACGGGGCGCGGATTCCGTTGGCCAAAGCGGCCGTCGCGGAAACCGGCATGGGCGTGTTCGAGGACAAGGTGATCAAAAACCACTTCGCCTCGGAGTATGTTTACAACGCCTATAAGAACGCGAAAACCGTCGGCACGGTCGAGGAGGACGCGGCGGCGGGGATCAAAAAGATCGCCGAGCCGATCGGCGTGATCTGCGCGGTCATTCCGACTACGAACCCCACGTCCACCGCTATTTTCAAAATCCTGCTGGCGTTAAAGACGCGCAACGGCGTCATTTTAAGCCCGCACCCGCGCGCCAAGGCCTGTACCGCCCTCGCGGCGCGGATTATGCTCGAAGCGGCCGTGCGGGCGGGCGCGCCGAAAAATATCATCGCCTGTATCGACGCGCCGAGCCTCGAATTGACCAATACGCTGATGCGCGAATCCGACGTCATTTTGGCTACCGGCGGGCCGGGCATGGTGAAATCGGCGTATTCGTCCGGCAAGCCCGCTTTGGGCGTCGGGCCGGGCAATACCCCCGCGATTATCGACGACTCCGCCGATATACGGGCGGCGGTCAGTTCGATCGTCCATTCCAAAACCTTTGACAACGGCATGATCTGCGCGTCGGAGCAATCCGTAATCGCGGGCGGGGCTATCTACGCCAAGGTCAAACGCGCTTTTGCCGAGGCAAACTGCTACTTTCTGAAAGACGGCGAGATCGACAAGGTGCGCAAGACGATGATCATCAACGGCGCGCTGAACGCAAAAATCGTGGGACAGCGGGCGGCGGCGATCGCGGCTTTGGCGGGCGTAAGCGTACCCGAAAATACAAAAATATTGATCGGCGAGGTCGAGAGCGTGGAATTGAGCGAAGAGTTCGCGCACGAGAAACTCAGCCCCGTGCTGGCTATGTACAAGGCGGCGGACTTCCGCGACGCAACCGACAAAGCGGCGCGCCTGATTGCCGACGGCGGCTACGGGCATACCGCTTCCATTTTTATCGACGCGGCGGCGCAAAGCGGCAAATTGTCCGACTTTTGCGCCCGCATGAAAACCTGCCGCATTTTGGTCAACACGCCCGCGTCGCAGGGCGCGATCGGCGACATTTATAACTTCCGCCTTACGCCGTCGCTCACGTTGGGCTGCGGCTCGTGGGGCGGGAACAGCGTTTCCGAAAACGTGGGCATTAAGCACCTGCTGAATATAAAAACCGTAGCGGAGAGGAGGGAGAATATGCTTTGGTTTAAAACGCCGCAAAAGGTCTATATCAAAAAAGGCTGCCTGCCCTTGGCGTTGGAGGAAATCAAAACCGAATTCCGCGCCCAAAGGGCTTTCATCGTCACGGACGCTTTCCTCTATAAGAACGGCTATACCAAACCCGTCGCCGATAAATTGGACGCTTTGGGGATAGCCCATACCACTTTTTTCAACGTCGCGCCCGATCCGACGCTGGCCTGCGCGCGCGAGGGCGCGGCCGCCATGCGGGCGTTCGAGCCGGACTGCGTCATCGCGCTGGGCGGCGGCTCCGCTATGGACGCGGGCAAAATTATGTGGGCGCTCTACGAGCGTCCGGACGCGGATTTCGCCGACATGGCCATGCGGTTCATGGACATTCGCAAGCGCGTTTGCCCATTCCCCAACCTGCGGCAAAAAGCGCGGTTCGTCGCCGTGCCCACCACGGCGGGGACGGGCAGCGAGGTCACGCCCTTCGCCGTGATAACCGACGAGAAAACGGGGGTCAAATACCCCCTCGCGGATTACGAACTGTTGCCGGATATGGCGGTCGTGGACGCCGACCTGATGATGGACGCGCCCAAGGGCCTCACCGCCGCGAGCGGCGTGGACGCGGTGACCCACGCGCTGGAAGCCTACGCGTCGATGCTGGCCACCGACTTTACCGACGGCCTCGGCCTGCGCAGTTTAAAACTCATGTTCGAATACCTGCCGCGCGCTTATGACGGCGGCGCGAACGACCCCGTCGCGCGGGAAAAGACCGCCCACGCTGCCACGATGGCGGGGATGGCGTTCGCCAACGCGTTTCTGGGGGTCTGCCACTCGATGGCGCACAAACTGGGCGCGTTCTTTCACCTGCCCCACGGCGTGGCCAACGCGCTGCTTATCGAGGAGGTCCTGCGCTTCAACGCGGAGCCCGCGCCGCCCAAAATGGGGACCTTTCCGCAATACGCGTATCCGCATACCCTCGCGCGTTACGCCGAAGTCGCCGACTCGCTTGGGCTGGGCGGCAGGACGGACGGCGAAAAACTGGAAAAACTGATCCGCGCCGTCGCCGATTTGAAGGCCCGCGTCGGAATCAAGAATACGATAAGGGACTACGGCGTGGACGAAAAGGAGTTCCTGTCGCGCTTGGACGAGATGAGCGAGCAGGCTTTCGACGACCAATGCACGGGCGCGAACCCGCGCTATCCCCTGATAGCCGAAATCAAGCAAATGTACCTGAACGCCTTTTACGGCGGTCGGGAAGGGAGAAAATTATGAAATTCGACAAAATCATCGCGGTGCGCAACACGAAAACCGTCTACCGCGACGGCGGCAACGCCGTCAAACTGTTTGACGAGACCTACTCCAAGGCCGACATTTTGAACGAGGCTTTGAATCAGGCCCTCGTCGAGGAAACGGGGCTGGCTATACCGAAACTGTCGGACGTGACGAAAATCGACGGCAAGTGGGCTATCGTCATGGAATTTATCGACGGCAAGACGCTGGAACAGACGATGCGCGAGAACCCGTCCCAAAAGGGCGCGTACCTGAATTTGTTCACGGACTTGCAGTTGGACGTCCATTCGCGGCGCGCGCCCCGCTTGAACAAACTCAAAGACAAGATGAACCGCAAAATATCGGCGTCCGATTTGGACGATACCGTCAAATACGAGTTGCATACGCGCTTGGACGGAATGCCCAAGCACGACAAGGTTTGCCACGGCGATTTCAACCCCGCCAACATCATTATCGCCGACGGGGACGGCGCACCCTATATCCTCGACTGGTCGCACGCGACGCAGGGCAACGCTTCGGCGGACGCGGCGCGGACGTTCCTCTTATTCTGGCTGAACGGCGACAGAGCGGGCGCGGAGTCCTATCTCGACCTTTTTTGCGAAAAAAGCGGCACGGCGAAACAGTACGTGCAGAAATGGATTCCGATCGTCGCGGCGAGCCAATCGGTGAAGGGCAAGGAAAAAGAGCGCGAATTTTTGATGCATTGGATCAACGTGGTGGATTACGAGTAGACGGATTCGGAAGCGGGAATTGAGAATTGAGAAGTCGTTCAATTCCCGCTTCCCGCATAAAGGAGAGAAACAAACGCTATGGTCAAAATAACGGTTTGCATCGGCAGTTCCTGCCACTTGAAAGGCTCGCGCCAAATCGTGGAGCAACTGCAACGCCTCGTCAAACTGAACAAACTCGATTCCGACGTGGATTTGAGCGGCACATTCTGTATGGGCCAATGCGCCGACGGCGGAGTGGCGGTCGCCGTCAACGGCGAATACCATTCGGTGCGCCCCGAAACGGCGGGAGATTTCTTTGACGGCGTGGTTGTAAAGTCGTTGAACGCCGCGATGTAGCCGCGAGGTATAGACCCGGTACGGACATTTTTCTTTCTACTCTATCCGATTTTTCTTTTTTGGTCGGACTATTTTCTTCTGATTGGGCTTTCTTGACGGGCAAACATGAGAAAAATGTCCGTTTAAATCATGGGTTTTCTGGAATTTAAGCCGGTTAAATGCCGCGACTGCTTTAAGTGTCTGCGCGACTGCCCCGTAAAGGCGATACGCTTTAAAACAGGCAGGGCGGAAATCGCCGACGAGCGGTGCATCCTATGCGGCCGCTGTACCGTAGTCTGCCCCCAAAACGCCAAAAGCGTTCAGGACGACGGCGGCGCGGCGCTGAAAATGCTGGACGGCAAAACGCCTGTCGTCGCGAGCGTCGCGCCGGCCTTTATCGGCAGTTTCCCCGTCGGCGGCTTCGCGGCCATGAAAATAGCCCTGCTCAAATTGGGGTTTGCGGACGCGGAGGAAACGGCCGTGGGCGCGGCCGCCGTGAGCGCGGAATACATGCGCATCCTCCAAACCGGAAGGTTCAAAAACTTCATTACCTCGGCTTGCCCGGCGGTCAACTATATGATACGGCTTTACTATCCCAAGGCGCTGCCCTATCTCGCGCCCGTCGTTTCCCCCATGGCCGCCCACGCGCGTATGCTGAAAGAGAGCCGCCCCGACGCGCGTATAGTGTTCATAGGGCCTTGCATCGCCAAAAAACGCGAGGCCGCCGAAAGCGGCGTAATCGATGCGGCGTTGACCTTCGAGAACCTGAAAGAGATGTTTGCGGAGCGCGGCGCGGAGCCCCAAAGCGTCGCGCCGGAGGCGGCCGAACTCGGCGCGGGCGTTTCCAATCCGGCGAGGTACTACCCCGTGAACAGAGGGATCATTAAATCGTTCGACAGTTTCCCGCCGAATTACGAGTACGTGGCGGTGGACGGCGTGAGCCGCTGTTTCGAGGTCTTGGAAGACATCGAATCGTTAAGCGGCATGTTCATCGAGATGAACTGCTGCGAACACGCCTGCATAAACGGCCCTTGCGCCCTGCCGTCGGCCGGAGGCGCGCTGAAAGCGAATCAGAATGTCCGCGCCTACGCCCGCAAGGGTATCGCGCCGCTCGCCGCCCGCGCCCCGGCGGATTTGTCCGCGGCGCACGCCCGCCTTTTCTTGAACGCGCCCGTGCCGTCCGAACGCGACATCCGCGCGGTCTTGGCTCAAACCGGCAAGCCCAACCCGGAGGACGACCTGAATTGCGGCGCGTGCGGGTACCCGACCTGCCGAGACAAGGCCGTGGCGGTCTTGAACGGCTTTGCCGACATAGAAATGTGCCTGCCGTTCATGCGCGTGCGCGCGGAATCCATGTCGTATGAAATCATTCAGAACAGCCCGAACGGCATCGTCTTGTTGGACGGCGACTATAAAATCCTCGAAATCAACGGCAGCGCGCGCAAACTTTTGGGTGTGTCCGCCGCCGACACAAAGGGCGGCGCGGCGGGCGACTTTTTTAACCCCGTTGAGTTCGTCATCGCGGCGGACGGCGGCAAGGACGTGCACAAGAAACAGATCTATATCGGCGAAACGGGGCGTTACGCCGAAATGTCAATCATCCTTTTGCGGGAGTTAAAAGTCATGTTCGGCGTGTTCAAGGACATAACCGACCGCGTCGAATACGAGAAAAACCTGTCGGAAATCAGAAACAAGACGTTGGAAACGACCGACGGGGTCATTAAAAAGCAGATGCGCGTCGCGCAGGAAATCGCCTCCCTTTTGGGCGAGACCACCGCGGAAACGAAGGTCGCCCTGGTGAAACTGAAAACCGCGCTGCTCGTCGGGGCGGGCGGGGAATAACGGGTATGTTTTTGGAAAGCGGCTTTACATCGCTGAATAAAACGGGCGAGGAACTTTGCGGCGACAGGGTCGAAACCGTAATCGGCGGGGATACGGTCACGGTGGTGCTGGCGGACGGTTTGGGGAGCGGCGTAAAGGCGAATATCCTCGCCACGCTGACCTCTAAAATCCTCTGTACCATGGTCGCCAGCGACATAGGCATAGACGAGTGCGTGGACACCGTCTTGCAGACCCTGCCCGTGTGCAGGGAGCGCGGCGTGGCGTACTCCACTTTTTCGGTTATCCATATCGACAAGCGCGGCGAGGGGCGTTTGTTCGAGTTCGACAATCCGCAGGCCGTCTATTACGGCGGCGGCAAATGCGGCGGCCTGCCCCGCGCCGAGCATACTTGTTCCGGCCGCAGCGTGTACGTATCGGATTTGCGTTTAAAAGAAAACGACATCATTCTTTTGATGAGCGACGGCGCGGTCCACGCGGGCATCGGCAAACTGCTGAACTTCGGGTGGCGGCGCGACGAGATCATGACCTATCTCGACCGCCGGATAAAGCCCGGCATGAGCGCGCGCGGCGCGGCTTGCCTTTTGGCCGCCGCTTGCAACGAGTTGTACGTGGGCAAGCCCGGCGACGACACGACCGTGGCGGCGGTGCGCGTCCGCGCCGAACTGCCCGTCAGCGTGATGGTGGGCCCGCCTGTGGACAAAAGCCGGGACGATTTCTATGTCGGGCGGTTCTTGGCCGGCGGCGGCAAAAAAGTCGTGTGCGGCGGCACGAGTTCGCAAATCGTGGCGCGGCATCTGCGCGCGGACATTCTGGCCGATTTCGAGTACCCGGATCGGGAAGTCCCCCCGATAGGGCATATAAAGGGGATCGACCTCGCTACGGAGGGAGTGCTGACGCTCCGCAAACTGATCGAGTTGAGCCGCCCGTATTTGAGCGAGAGCGACCTTGCCCCAAAAACCTTTGCAAAAAAGGACGGCGCGTCGCTGTTGGCCGATATGCTGTTTGAAAAAGCCACAAAAGCGACTTTCTTCGTCGGGCAGAGCATCAACACGGCGCATCAGGATTTGTCTATCGGCACGACTATGAAACTGAAACTCGTGGAGGATCTGGCGGCAAACCTCAAAAAAATGGGCAAGGAAGTCGAACTGTTTTATGATTAGGCCCACGCTAAAATACCGTCGCGCGAGAAACGCGCGGCAAACCGTCTAACTGTCTAACCGTCTAACCGTCTAACCTCTTACCTCTTACCTCTTACATTTTATCTCTTACCTCTTACAAGCACAATGAAAAAATTCGACACAAAGGTTCAAGAACTCAAATATCAGGTGTTGCGCGAGGTGGCGCGCCACGCGTGGCAGGGCGATTCATACGTCAGCCTGATCGACATTCCCAAACGCATTGTGAGCGGCAAGGCTCCCACTATGCGTTGCTGCGTCTATAAGGAACGCGCGATTTTGGCCGAACGGGTCAAACTCGCCGTCGGCGGCAATCGGGACGACCCCAACGTCATAGAGGTCATCGATATCGCCTGTGACGGCTGTCCCGCCGGTGGGTGCGAGGTGACGAACGCCTGCCGCGGCTGCCTTGCGCACCGTTGCGGCGACGTCTGCCCAAAAGGCGCGATTACCTTCGACCTAAACCAAAAAGCCGTCATCGACAAAAACAAATGCGTAGAATGCGGCCTGTGCGCCAAAGCTTGCCCATATTCGGCGATCGTGAGCCTAAAAAGGCCGTGCGTGAACTCATGCAAGGTGAACGCCGTGCTGATGGACGCCGACAGAAACGCGCGTATTGACGGCGCGAAATGCATTGCCTGCGGGGCGTGCGTCTATCAATGCCCGTTCGGCGCGATGCAGGACAAGTCCTTTGTTTTGGATCTGATCAACCTGATACGGCAAAGCGGCGGCAACACGGCGTACAAACTTTACGCCGTAGTCGCGCCCTCCGTCGCGGGCCAATTCATGGACGCGCGGTTGGGGCAGGTCGTGAGCGGCCTCAAAAAACTCGGCTTTTTCGAGGTGGTCGAGGCCGCGCTCGGCGCGGACATTGCGGCATACGCCGAAGCCGAGGAATGGGCGCGCAAGGGCTTTTTGACGACTTCCTGCTGTCCCGCTTTCGTAACCTACGTCGAAACGCAATTCCCCTCGTTAAAGGGCTGGATCAGCCAAACCCTGTCGCCGATGGCGGCTATCGCGAAGTACATAAAGTCGGTCGATAAAACCGCGAAGGTAGCCTTTATCGGCCCTTGCACTGCCAAAAAAGCCGAATTTCGCAAGCCTTCGGTCAAGGGTTTCATCGATGTCGTGATCACTTTCGAGGAACTTCAAGCCTTGTTCGACAGCAGGGATATCGATCTGGCGGCGTTAGGCGACGGAGCGTTGGACAACGCCTCGTATTTTGGCCGCATCTTCGCCCGAAGCGGCGGCGTGACGGACGCGGTAAGGCAAGCGGTCAAGGAAAAGGGCATAACGCCCTTCGCCGCGTTCGCTCCCCTTGTATGCGACGGCGTCGAGCAATGCCGGGCCGCGCTTTTGCGGGCGCAAAGGGCTGTTTCACAGGGAAACGTTCCGGGCTGCGCGGCAGCGTTAAAGGCGCAAGGAGTTGTTTTGCCGGAAAACTTTATCGAGGGTATGGCGTGCGTAAGCGGTTGCATCGGCGGCGCGGGCTGCCTGACGCACGGCGAAAAAAACAGGCGCAGTGTGGACGAGTACGGCCGTCAAGCGCTGGAAAAGACGATTCGCGACGCGCTCGGCCAACTGGCGGGCGGCGATGCCGGAGTTTCTGCGAAATAGGGTATTAGGTTTCGTAACAACTCTATTGCAACCGTCCGTAAGAATTTAAACAAAATAATTAAAGGCGGGCATTATAAAAACGGGGATAAAGATGAAAGAGCCTTTTTTGCCAAGGTGAAAAGAGTGGTAAACGCAAGAAAATCCGTCGCCCACCGAGAAGTCGAAACGGCTCGGTTCGGGGGTTATTATGATGGCGGCGGGAATTGGCGGTATATCGAAAATCCTGCAAAAAGAGAAATCGCAATTGCGGCTGAAATACGGCTATTGACAACCTTGTGACCGATTGTCGGGACAAGCGCGCCAATAGACTTGTTGCGAAATACAACGCGGACGCTATGCGGGTCTTTATTGCATGTAATGCATGTAAAAATCTTGTTAGTAGCGTTGCTACAAACTGCGATTTTTACCCGTATTACACGCAAAAATCCCTCGCCTATCGTCTCGCGTCTTAATTTCGCAACAAGTCTATTG
>JAISFM010000021.1 GCA_031263605.1 Clostridiales bacterium
GCTCGGCTTTGCGGGAAGGACAGCGATAAGTCCGACGTGGAAAGGCGCGTTTCGTGTTTGGTAGAGATTGCCGCGTCGCGCTTCGCGCTCCTCGCAATGACCAAACGGGGCTCGCGCTCCTCGCAATGACCACGCTTTACCGCGTTTTCTCGAATGCGGTGAATAACGCCAACGACCTTTGATCCACCGACGGGCGGACTTTTGAGAGGGCTTCGGTGAAATCGTCCGGCGTGACGTCGGCAATCTCGCCGGTTTGGATGCTGTGAATCAAGGGCAGTTCCTTGGCGCGGTCGCATAACTCGTCGAGATCCGCGCCGCTGTACCCTTCCGTCAAGCCGGCAAGGTTGGACAGGTCTACGCCGGCCGAGAGCGGCACTCCTTTGAACGCGCGGCGAATCATAAACTCGCGCGCGGGCAGGTCGGGCAAGCCGATATAGATGCTTTGGGAAAAACGCCCCGGGCGGCAGGCCGCTTCGTCCACGTCCCACGGGCGGTTGGTCGCCCCCAACAATAAAACATTTTCGCTGCGCCCCGAAAAACCGTCGATCTGCTGCAAAAATTCCCCGACGCGCTTGTCGTTGTGCGTGTCCTTGCCGCGCGTGCCGAACAGCCCTTCCAATTCGTCGAAAAAGAGAATCGCGAGCGGGTCGTTTTTGGCGGCGTCGAACAGCGAGTTGATGTTCTTTTCCGAATCGCCCACCCATTTGCTGATCAAGTCGGAGGGCTTGACGCAGTAAAACCGCGCGCCCACTTCACAGGCGATGGCTTTGGCGATCATCGTCTTGCCGGTGCCGGGCGGCCCGTACAGCAGGACGCCGCCGCCCGCTTTCTTTTTATAGGCAGCGTATTTGTCGGGGTATTTTACGGGGTAGATCATGCGCAGGGTGATCGCTTTTTTCACCTCGTCGAGCCCCGCGATGTCGTCGAACCGAATGTCGGGGATTTCGGCGGTTTGCCATTCCCTGCCCTTGTCGGCGTCGTCGGCGGATTTTTCGGACGGGGCTTTTTTGCCGCCGCCGTCCGGCGCGCCGTTTTTGCCGTTGTCCGGCGCGCCCTTTTCGGCGGCGAGGGAAAAGGGGCGGCGGTCGTTCAGGTTCTCGGCGGCCTCGGCGAGGCGTTTGGCGCGCCCGATACGCGCGTCCTTTAATTTGCCGTCGCTGATTTTTGCCAACTTGAACATCGCCTCCGCCGCGAGCAGGAAGTTGCGTTTGGCCGCCTCGATACGCCCCTCGTTGTAGGCTTTTTGGGCGTTCTCGTAGTGGATGTTGAAGGTGTCGTAGAGGAAAGTTGCGTTTAAATCCATCTTTTTTCAAATGCGGAATGGGGAAAATCTCCGACATTTTTAATTGTGGGAGACGTCTCGACTTCGCTCGGCATGACAGGGGTTTGGGCACAACCACCCCGCCGCCATAGGCGGCACCCCTCCGAGGGAGGGGAATTTTATAAGGTGGGCGGCGTCTCGGCTTCGCTCGGCATGACAGCGGCCGCGGCCGCTTGCTCCAAGCGGATACCCGTGTTTATTTACCCTTTTAGTTTCGTTTTAATCTTGCTCAATTCCGCGTCGATTTCGTCGCCGGCGGGCGCGCCCTCGCTCTCGTCGATCTGCGCGCCCACGAGCGCGAGGATGTCCTCGTCGCTGATGTTCGCGCCGGACGCTGCGTTGGCGAACGTGCCGCGGTTCATGTCCAGAAAGGCGTCGATTTGCTCGGTGCGGACTTCCACGCCCACGACCGCGCGCTCGAATTCCTTTTGCACGTTGACGAAGTCCTTATTGCTGGTCAGGCGGGACATCTCGCGGCTCAACACGCCCATGCCCTCTAAAAACTGGCTCGTCATCTCGGCCATGTCCTTCATGCCCGACGTGATCTCGAAGTTGAGCAGCATTTCAGTCGCCCGCTGTTCCTGCAAAATCACGCTTTTCAGCGCGCTGACCGCCAAATTTAGTTGCGCCGCCAAACCCTTTTGCTTGGCGGTTTTCGCCGATTCGAGGTACTTCTTTTTCTGCGCCTGCAAGGCCGCGATATGCTTGTTCATATCGTTGATCGTGCGCTTGATCAGCATCCTCTTTTCGATTTCACGGGTCGCTTTACTCATATTGCTCCTTCGGTTTTTTGTTTTTTATGGGAGTGTACAAATAGCGTTGCTACGGGGTCATTAGACTTGTTGCGAGGAGCGCGGAACGCGCGACGCGGCAATCTCTACCGAACACGAAACGCGCCTTTTTATATAGAGATTGCCGCGTCGCGCTTCGCGCTCCTCGCAATGACCGGTAGCAATGCGGTTTGTACACTCCCGTTTTTTATCGGGTTTTTTTGTTTTTGCCTAACACCCCGCCGCCTGTCGGCGGCACCCCTCTATGCAATAGAGGGGAATTTTTAGCGGTCGGGGTTCTTTACCGCGTTCAGAATAGAGTCGTCCGTACTTCTCCATTCTCAACTTGTCCGTACTTCTCAATTCTCAATTTTCAATTCTCACTTCCCACGGCCTCCGCTTCCTTGCCGCCGTCCTCCGGCGCGGGGTTTGCGTCCGACGCGGCTTTGCCGGCATTGCCGTCCAACATGCCCTCGTCCGCGCCGATTTCAAACACCGCCAAAAGATTGTCGTCGTTCTCGTTCGCGCCGTAAATCGCCGCGTTCTCGGTATAGCCCGCCTTGACCTCGTTGAACAGGTCGTCCGCGTTGGTCAAAACTTCCTCTTGGCGGACTTTCGTGTCCAACGCCTTGTTCAAGAATTTGGCTAGCCCTTTCTGGTCGCCCAACAGGTCGGACAAACCGACCTTGGCGGTCACCTTGACGAAGTTGTCCTCGTCGATCGCGTCCTTTAACCTGTTCAAAAGGCGCACGTTATACAGGATGTACATGCCGCGCTTGGAGAGGTTTTCCTTTTCCTCCCGCAGGTGCGTAATCCTTTTGGCGTGAAACAATTTGAGTTCGCGGCTCGTCTCCCGCCGCCCCTTCTGCATGAGGTCAACGATCGTCTTTTCGCGCGCGGAAATCCCACGCTCGATTTCGGCCAGTTGGGTTTCCAACTCGCAAATCGAGTTCACCGTGTCCTCGCGTTTCAGTTTCTTAAATTTATTTCCAAATCCGAAAAGCCCCATAATATTTTTTGAGATAAAAGGTAAAAGATAAAAGATAAAGTTGAAAGTTGAAATGTCATGTTTCACAGAGATTGCGCCGCCGGACGCTCCTCTCGCGCCCCTCGTTTTATCGGCAATGAAACGCCGGCAACCTCTTACCTTTTACCTTATTATCTATTCCCTACCTGCCCTCCATTTTTCATTTTGGCGACGTACGCCCGCACGTTTTTTATCCCGGTCAAATGCTCGTCGCAAGCCTGCAAACGCCGTTCCGCCTCGGCGGCGGAGACGATCCCGTCCCGAAAGCCGATGGGCGCGTTTTGCCGCAAGCCCGCCAAAATGCCGTCCAATTCGGTCAAGCGTTTGACCGCTTTGCCCTTGAATACGGCCAGCGCGGTGATTTGAGCGTCCAAATCGGCGGCCTGCCCGCGCTGCCGCGCGGCGGAACGGTCGCGCGTGTCTTGGGCGGTGCGGATCTCCTCGTCGTATTTTTTCAAGCGCGCCGCCGTCGCCCTGTCATACCGCCCTTTCGCGTATACGATTCCAAACGGCACAAGCAGCGCGTATTTGCCGATCAAGTAAAAAAGCCCGGCGACGCATCGGATACATAAAAAGATAAACCCTTTGTTTTTCCACGCCTTTATCCTTTCCGAGACGCGCCCACCGACCCAGCCCAGAAAAAGCCCCGCGCCCAACGCGCCGGTCAAATACAGCGGCAAATAGGGGTTACCGGCCTTTTCGCTAACCAGCGCAATAACCGCAACGAACAGCACCGCGTAAAAAACAATCCCGACCGCGACGGACGCGGCGAACAGCCGATTCAGTTTTTTGCGGTCGTTCCGCGCCGCCGTATAGTTCGCTTTTTCGGCGGCGGCCCTGTTTATGCGTTCGGCGCAATTCCTATTTTCCCGCGCGTGCCGCTCGCGCATCGCCCTGCGCTTGTCGTCCAAGTCCCGCATTGCGTCGGCGTTCTTGTTTTTTTCCGCGTTCACGGACGCCTTGACCGAGAGAACCTCCGCCTCGCATTCGGCGGCGGCGCGCTCAATCGCCCCGCGCTTGTCCGCCGCGCGGCGCAGATACTGTTCCACGCGGCCGCGCGCCGCTTCGGCGGTCGCCCGCAAATCGCCCTTTTGCCGCTCGTCGGCGTACCGCTCGGCGCGGGCGTAAAGTTCCA
>JAISFM010000023.1 GCA_031263605.1 Clostridiales bacterium
CGCCGCTTTTATGGCCGGCAACAGCACGATGAATGCGAGTAATATAAACGCCGGCACCTCTGTCCCTTTCGAGTCGTCGCTGCGGTCGGTAGACCTGTCCGGCTGCCGGTCGCTCTCCCAATTTAAGACGAGCCCCTCATCCGGTTACAGTTCAAACATGCATACCTTTTCCGGCCACAAATACCTCGAAGAGGTGCGCCTGCCCGCGGGCGTGCAGGTCCGCTATGCGGTAAGCAACGGTTTCACCTCCGACTTTTTCTACGGCAGCCCCAACGTAGACGTTATCGTAGACGCGTTGAACCCGTACGTAACGGTCGAGGACGGCATTATATTCGACGATGCGGAAAAGACCCGCATAATCAAATTCCCCACAAACTACAAGTCCGACAGTTACACGATACCCGAAAGCGTTACCGATATTTCCAACTACGCGTTCAGGGCTACGAATCTTAAATCGGTTACGGTTCCCGAAACGGTTACGACCATGGGCACTTACGTATTTGCAAACTGCGAATCGCTGACGGCGATCGTGTGGGAACGCGCGGCGATACCCGCGGGCACGTTCAGCGGCTGCACGGCGTTGGCCTCGTGGACGATACCCGCGCATGTAAACAACATCGGCAATTACGCTTTTGCGGGCACGGGGCTTACCGGTATAACAATGCCGGGTACCGTTACGACACTGGGCACCAACGTATTCGACGGTTGCGAATCGCTTTATGACGTTACATGGAACATAGCGACAATTTCAAACTACACGTTCCGAAACTGTACCGCGCTGACCGAGTTCGATTTTGTCAATAATTCGCCCGTTATTACCAACATAGGCGCGTACGCCTTTTCCGGAACGGGGCTTACCAGCGTTATAATGCCGCCTGTTTCGGGAATCGGAACTACTATCTCGCATAATTACATGTTTGCCGACTGCAAGTCGCTTGCGACCGTCATTTGGAACAACAAAATAGTTCCCACTTACGCTTTCTTAAATTGTACATCCCTGACCGCGGTCGCGTTTACGGAGGCCTTGACGACGATCGGCAACAACGCTTTCGCCGGTTCGGGCATTAAGTCCGTTACGATACCGTCCACCTTTACGACGGGCCCCGCCAACACGAGTTTTCCTATGTTTGACAATTGCCTGTCGCTGAAAACAGTCGATTGGAAAAGCAAGGTCGCGATTCCCGCGAACACGTTCAGGGGCTGCGCCGCGCTGACGGAAATCACGGTGCCCGACGATATCGCAAGCGTAAACAGCAACGCGTTCACCGGCTCGGGCCTCATCCCGAACGCGCCGGACGACAGTATCGTATACGTCGGGACATGGGCGATCGGCCTCAAAGGGGCGGTGCACAACCCTGAATTTAAGGCGGGCACGGTGGGCGTCGCTCCCAGCGCGTTCCAAAACAGCCCGTCGCTGACCGGCAACGTCACGTTGCCCGGTTCGCTTAAAACCATTTCGGCCTCCGCTTTCGGGGGAAGTTCCTCCGGCGCGTCAGTCAAAGGCGCGGGCATTTCTTCCATAACCATACCGTCCGGGGTTACGTCCATAGGCACCTACGCTTTCGCGTCCTGCGATAATTTAGAGACGGTGAATTGGCATCCGACGCTGGCGATTCCCGACAACGTTTTCGCTTGGTCGGGCGCATTGGAAAACTTTACGGTGCCGGCCGGGGTTACCAACATCGGAGGCTCCGCGTTCAGGTACTCGGGGCTGAAATCTATCGCCATACCGTCTACGGTTACAACGGTGGGTTCCGCGGTGTTCCAATACTGCGCGTCGCTGGAAACCGTCAATTGGCAGTCGAATGCGGCAATCGGCGCGAATATGTTCAACCAATGCGCGAAGTTAGAGAACGTCACGCTGTCCCAGAGCCTTGCCGGCGTATCCGCTAACGCGTTCAACGGCACGGCCATCTATAACGGCGTGCCGGACAACGGCATCGTATACGCCGATAAATGGGTGGTAGCCGTCAAGGGCAATCCGACCGTCGAGCAGTTAAAGGCGGAGACCGAAGGAATCTTCGACAACGCGTTTAGCGGCAAAGCCAGCATGGCCGGCGCGCTGCCCGCGTTCACGGCGTTAAGGTTTCTCGGCGCAAACGCCTTTTACAACACGAAAATCACTTCGGCGACAATCCCCGCCACGGTTGCCTCGGCAGCCGCCGGCACTTCGGCGACGACGGGCGTTTTCGCGGGCTGCACGGAACTTGCCGCAGTTACTTGGAATTCGGCGTTGGCAATCCCCAACAGAACCTTCCAAAACTGCGCGAAACTTGAATCGGTTACGCTGAGCAATACGACGGCTATCGGCGACTACGCCTTTACAGGCTGCTCCGGCCTCGCGTCGGTGACAATACCGGTGTCGGTCGAGTCGATCGGCGCGTACGCGTTCCAAAACTGCGCGAAACTTGCCGCAGTCACGCTGAACGAGGGTCTGAAAATCATAAACAACTACGCCTTTGCCGCCTGCGGGATTACGGGAACCCTTGCCATACCGGGCAGCGTGAAGTATATAGGGTCTTACGCGTTCCAAAACGGCAACAAGATTGCAGCCGTAGAGATAGGCGGCGCAGGCACCGTAAGGACGGGCAGCGCGCCCAGCACTCTGACCAATTTGGACGGCGGCGTTACGATCGCGGGGGCAAGCGCGGCCGCCAACCCGTTTGTCGGCTGCGCCTCCCTTGCGGACATTACGATTTACGGCACGGGGACGCTTGTGATATTGAACGGCACGACGCATTCCGCCACGCTTTTATTGCCCGCCGGCGTCGCCAATATTTATGTCGACGAAACGCTGGCAGACGCTTATCGGGGAGCCGCCAACTGGAAGAATTACGCCGCCAAAATAGCGGCTGTGCCGGTAAGTTAACAAGAAACAGGAAAAGAGGATACGATGAAAAAGAATTTTTTCAAAGTTTTCGCACCGGTGTTTGCGCCGCTGTTCGCGTTATGGCTTGTTCTTGCCTTAGCGGCGTGCGCGACCGACGGGAATCCGGCGGGGGGCGGGGGAGATCCCTTGCCCCCTCCGGCCGTTCCCGGCGTATTCGCCTACGTTACCGATATAGACGAGGTTATCGTCGTAAACGGCGCGCTTAAATTTACCGCGTCGGCGACGTACGACGGCGCGCCCTGTACGTTTTACGTAACGGCGAACGGCGCGCTTTTAGAGGCGCAATCGCCGGGCGTTTACAGCCTCGACCTGCGCAAGGGGAAAAACGCGGTTTCTATAAACGCGCTCGGCGCGGGCTTTACCGATAAAAAAGACTATTCGGTGGATTTCGGCGCGTTTGTAATCGTATCGAACGCCAAAAATACGGATACGCTTTCCAACCGTTACGACTTTGTCGCGAGCGCGGGCTACGGCGGCGCGGCGTGCGGTTTCGAGGCGTCGCTGGACGGCGAACCGCTCTCCGCGACTTCGGGCAACAACTATACGGCCGTACTCGCCGTAGGAACGCATGAGTTGGCCTTGCGCGCTTTCAGCGGCAATATGTCGCAAGTATCGAACTATACGATAAGGTACTCCGACAAATTGCCCTCCGCGACGTCCACGATAGAGGACGGAAAAACGTATAAAGGGTCAAGGCTGACTTTCAGCGTCGAAGCGGCGGACGGTTTGGACGAGCATATCGGGCAAAGCGGCCTTACGGTACAAGGCGATTACAATTCAAAGTTGACTCCCGCCTCTCATATCCACAGCGACGCCGCCGCCTCGTCCTATTCCCTGAAATTGGATTCGGTCGTCGCCGCCGGCGGTACAACTCCTGTGAAGGGGAGCGCCTACGATATCCAAGTCCGCATTACCGTAAAGGATGCTTTCGGGCAATCCGTAACCGAAACTTACGATATAAAATACGCGCACGTTGAAATCGGCGACCCGATCGGCCATATCGCGTTTTCAATAGAAGGGTTTACTATCGGGCTAGGATATATAGAAAAACCCGTTTTAGTCGAGATTGCAGAGGGGCGGAATTTGGCGCAGATTTTGCAAGAGGATATACTGGCCGCGCGCGGCTATGCCACGGGGCATTCGGGCGGCAGTTCGAGCCTTGACGGCGCTTATTATCTGGCGAATATCAATAAAAGCGGATTGCTTAACGGGAACGCCGTCGACGAGGATTTATGGCCTTTTGTCCTGGCAAGTTACCCCGCGGCGCAAAGGAGTATGCCCGACAGCGCGGGTTCTTTGGGGCAGTTTAACTTTTGCAGCGGCAGCGGCTGGATGTACAGCGCGAACGGCAGGTTCCCTAATTACAGTATAGGGGCCTATTATCCGACCGACGGCGACGTAATACGGCTGCAATTCACGTTGCTGCTCGGGCGCGACGTCGGCGGCGGGCAGGTGGTCGCGGGCGGGAACTCTTTGTTGACGGGCCGCGCCGTGCTCGAACCGATTACAATGCTGCTCGCCCAAATCGAGAGCGGCAATCTTTACGCCGCCGACGCGGGGGCGGCGTACGACGCGGCCGTAATTGTCGTTTCAAAATGGAATCCGCAGAAAGCCGACGTAGACGCGGCCGCGGCGTCCTTACGCGGCGCATACGCGCTATCGTAACATGAAAAGAGGTTTCGTATTCATCATCGTACTGTGCTTATCGGCCGGAGTTTTATGCCGGCCGGTTCGCGCTACGTTGCCCGCGTATGCCGCGCCTTATACTTACGGCGACATCGTCTCCGGCATCGTGGACTGGAAAAGGGGCGAACAGGGATTTTCGGACGGGCGGCTCTTGCAGGGGAATTTTTTGAGGCTTGCGGGCAGTACGCCCGGCGACTGGTTCCCTTTCGGCATGAGCCGTTTGGGCATAAACGACGACTATGCGGCGTACCGCGCCGCGCTCTCGGCGAATATAGGCGAAAGGTACGCGGACGCCGACAAACTCGACAAATATAAAGCGACGGAATGGCACCGCGCGTCCCTCGCGTTGCTTGCGGCGGGCGGGGACCCGTATGAGTTCGGTTATTTCGGAAATACGTACAACCTGATAGCCGACGGGACATACAACCGCGGTTTGACGGTTTCGCCCGGGGCGCAAGGGATTAACGGCTGGATTTGGGGGCTTATCGCTATGGACTTGCTGCGCTACCGCGTGCCGGACGGCGCGTTCCAAAATAGGGGCGACTTCATCGCCGAGATTTTGGCGCAGCAATTGCCGGACGGCGGATTTGCGCTTGACAATACCGTTTCCGACCCCGATATAACCTCTATGGCGATTCAATCTCTCTCGCCGTATTATAACAGCGAGGCGGCCTATACGTATAAATCTCAAAAAATAAAGGACGCAGACGGCCGTTTCGTTACCGTATCCAAAAAGGCGCGTACCGTGATAGACGAGGCCATAGATTGGTTGTCGTCCGTTCAAGCCGAGGACGGCGATTATGCGAGTTGGGGCGCGCCGAATGTGGAAAGTACCGTTTGGGCTATGATCGCGGCCGTTTCCGTCGGCATAGACCTCGAAACCGATCCCCGCTTTATTAAAAACGGCAGGACGGTGATCGACGGCATTCTGCGGTATAAAACCGCCGCGGGAGGCTTTACGCATTCCTTCGTTCCCGACCCCGACAATCCCGCCGCCGTTGCGGGGCAGCCCAATTCTATGGCGTCCGAGCAGACGCTGTACGGGCTTGCCGCCTTAATACGGTTCAAGCAAGGCAAGCGCGGGCTGTTCGATTTGCGCCCGGACGGTACGCTGAACCGCGTGAAAATAGACGCGGCGATAAACGCGATAAACGAGTTGCCCGCCGTTCCCAACGCCGCAAAAATCGCGGGGGCGATTGATATTTACAAACAAACGGACGCCCTTGACCGGTGTTATGTCGCCAATTACCGTAAACTCGCGGTACAGGCAAACGCTCTCGGCGTCGCGCTTCCCGATACGTCGGAAGCCATGACGGGCAACGGGGGCGGCGGCGGAGTCCTTTTGCATTTTTCACAGACGAACAGGGAACGCGCCGACAGTATCTCCGCGCTGCCCTTTCTTACGACCGAGTATTGGACCGAGATTTCCTCGCTTTATTATATTATCGGCAACAGCGAGGATTTTGACGGTAAACTCGCGTATCAAATCAAGATTGAAAAGGCTTATAACGAACTCGCGCTGACAGTCGCGGAAATCAAAGCCTTGTCCGATGCGATCGGCGACAATCTTTATCCGTTTAGCAAGGTCGGCTTAAAGGACAGGAAAACGGTGTACGCGCTTGTCGAAAGGTTTAACGCCCTTTCGGCATACGACAGGGAAAACGCCTTTGACGCGACGACCGTCGAGGCGTTGAATAAGGCCAAAACCAAGGTGGACAACCTTACGCTCGCCCTATGGCTCAGTATCGGCGGCGGGGTTTTCATAGCGGGCGGCGCGGCCTTTGTCGTATTCAATATAAGGGCGGGAAGGAAAAGAAAGGCGTTAAAGTTTATGCCGGCAACGGACGAGTAAAATGAAAAGACGTATCGCTAAAATTTTGATTTTGATTCTCGCCTTGTCCGCGCTGCCGACGGTTTCCGCGTGTTCCGCGGGCGCGGGCAGGATACAATTCGCCTCGGATATCGCCGACGGCGAAACCGTAACCGAATGGATTTACAATTTTTCGGCTGCGGCGGCTTACGGCGGCAGGCCTATCCCGATAGCGGTTTCGGTCAACGGCGTCATGATAGAGGGCAACGGCGATTATGCCGCCCGGCTTACGGACGGCGCGAACGCCGTTAAGTTGTACGCCGCCGTAGACGGCGAGTTTGCCGAAAAGGAATACACGGTAAACTGCAACGCGGGTTTCAGGTTTTTTACCGATATCGACAGCCTTACTGTCGACACGGGCGTACTTAAATTTTCGGCGCGCGCGACGTATAAGGGAATGGCCTGTTCGTCCTATGCGATCGGCAACGGCGGCTTGTTGGAGGCGGACGCGTGGGGCTTTTACAACCTTAACCTGCGGACGGGCGTTACCAACGAGATCAGCCTGAACGGCATAGGCGGCGGCGAGACGGGCCGCCGCGAGTACGAGATTGATTTCGGCGAATTTACCGTCATCAATAATTTGATCAATATAGACATAGTCCCTAAACACCTTGTTCCCGAATCCGGCCGGTATTACCACACTGTGTTTCCCGATTTCAGTTTTTTCGCGATGGGCTTATACGGCGCGGAAAACTGCGACGTGCGGGTTATGTTCAACGACGTTCCCGTCGGCGAGAGCGCGCCGAGAAACTATGCGATAACCTTGAAACCCGGCGTTAATTCCGTTGCGGTACGCGCGATTTACGGCAGTATGTCGCATTTGAGGAAATATACCGTAGTATACAACGATAAGGAGATAGATATAAAGACTTCAATCGAGGAAGGCAAAACGAACGTGGGTTCCAGAATGGTTTTCAGCGTTGAAGCGAGGGGCAGTTACGGCGAAGTCATCGGCAACGAAAAGGAAAAACTCGACGAAGACGAAGTCTATTTGGGCGGCATCATTGTACACGGCGGTTACGGGGAAAGCGGTTACAACGTTCGCGCCCCGCTGTTTTGGGACGAAACCTCGCGGCAGGCTTATCAAATAAATCTGACTGCGGTTATGGCAAACGCTAACGTTGCGCCCGCGCACGACGATATATACGGCGGCGTCAAAATCCGTATAGCCGTTACCGATATGTTTTACAGGACGGTGTATCTGATACGCGAAATTCAATATCATTACGTCCAAAACGGTTCCCCGATAGGGCGCGCCTGTTTCACGCTCGAAGCCCGCGCTTTGGATACGGGCTTCCTTGAAAAGCCCGAGATGATAGTATTGAACGAGGGCGACACCGCCGCGAGCGTTTTGCAGAGAGCGTTGCAAGCGCGCGGCTATAAAGCCGACTACGTGAACAACGAAAGCACGAGAGGCGTCCGCTTGTGGGCGGTACAGCGCGCCGATATCAACGGCGGCGCGTGGTTGGGGCGGCTGTCCTCCGTCGCCCAAGCCCCCGACTGGAATTTTTTCCTGAACGGCCGGCCGGGCTCGGGGCTGGATTCTTGCTATCCTTTAAACGGCGATGTGTTCCGTATGCAATATTCGATAAACGCGGGCGCGGACGTTTTCGGCATCGACGAACTCATACGGCTGCTCGCCGTCGTTTACAGCGACGGGCTGGCTGTCGGCAACGAGAATGCGTACACCGCCGCGCTTGCCGTCGGCGGTATGCGGGACCCGTCGGCCGACGCCGTAAAAAACGCAATCGCAGCCTTGCGCGGGGAGTACGAATTATAAATGAAAAAGAGTATCGCCCGATTTTTAATTGCCGTAGCCCTCGCGCTGCCGCTGTCCGCGTTGGCGGCTTGCCGGGTGGGAGCGGGAAGGATTCAATTTACCTCGGATATTGCCGACGGCGCGACCGTAACCGAATGGAATTACAGTTTTTCGGCTTCGGCGGATTACGGCGGCAGGCCTATACCTATCGCGGTTTCCGTAAACGGCGTAATGCTCGCGGGCAACGGCGATTATACCGCGCGGCTTACGGACGGCGCGAACGCCGTTAAACTATACGCCGTTTTAGACGGCGAGTTCGCCGAGAAGGGATACGCAATCCATTGCAACGCGGGCTTTCGGTTTTTTACCGATATCGACAGCCTTAACGTCGAAAACGGCATAC
>JAISFM010000034.1 GCA_031263605.1 Clostridiales bacterium
GGGAAAACTTTTTGAAAAAAGTTTTCCCCCAGACCCCCTTTCAAAAACTTTCGACTGTTCTATATTTGCTGAAAGTTTTTGAAAAGAGCGCGAGAAAAACTTTTTTCAAAAAGTTTTTCTCGCAAAAAGAAAACCAAACCAAAACCAAACCAAAAATAAACCAAAACCAAAAACAAACCGAACCCGCACCACCCGACCAAAACGGAAAAACAAAAAGGAAATACGGCTATGGAAATTGAAAAAGCAAGGCGGCAAATAGACTTACTCGACGACCAAATCGCGAAACTGTTCGGCGAACGAATGTCGCTGGTCAGGGAAATCGGCCTCGAAAAGGCCAAGGGCGCGGTGTTCGCGGCGGACGCCGGGCGCGAAAAGGAAATCGTCAACCGCATCGCGAAGGCCGCCGCCCCCGATATCCGCGTCTATTTAAAACAGGTGTTCGGCACGCTGTTTGACACGAGCAAAGCGTACCAGAACCGCTTTATCAAACTGCATTCCGACGTGGGCGACGTTTTGCGCGCGCTGCCCGCCGAAAAGCCCGCGTTCCCCGACAGCGCGACGGTGGCCTGCCAAGGCACGCAAGGGGCGTTTTCCGCGCTGGCCGCCGAAAAACTGTTTAAACTGTCGGAAATCACGTATTTCAGGAATTTCGAGGGCGTGTTCAACGCGGTGCAGAGCGGCCTGTGCGAGTACGGCGTGCTGCCGATCGAGAACAGTTCGGCGGGGTCGGTCGGGCGCGTGTACGACCTGATGAAGCAGTACAAGTTTACAATCGTCAAGGCCGCGCGGCTGCAAGTCCGGCACAATCTGATGGCCAAGCCCGGCGCGCGTTTGGGCGAAATCCGCGAGGTCGTGTCCCACGAGCAAGCCCTCGCCCAATGCGCAGAGCATTTGAAAAAATTCGGGGACGTCAAACTGACGGCTTGCGACAATACGGCCGTCGCCGCCAAACTGGTCGCCGACTCCCCGCGCGCGGACGTCGCCGCGATTTCGTCCGCCGAATGCGCCGACCTGTACGGCTTGCAGGTTTTGGAACCCGATATACACGACAACGCCGGAAACTTCACGCGGTTTATCTGCATCTCGCGCAAGTTGCAGATTTTCAAGGGCGCGAACAAGATCAGCATCATGGTCAAACTCGCCAACGAGTCGGGCGCGTTGCAGCACATTCTGTCCAAGTTCACCGTTTTGGGGCTGAACCTGACCAAATTGGAATCCCGCCCGCTGCCCAACACGAACTTCGAGTTCCTGTTCTACTTCGATTTCGAGGCCGACGCAAGCAGCGGCGAGGTGCTGAATCTGCTGGCGGAACTGTCGGCGGGCGCGGGGCAATTCGTATTTTTGGGGAACTATTTAGAGAACTGATCGAGAAGCGCGGTCGGGGGCTTTACAGTGCACAGTCCACAGTCCGTAGTCCACAGTTTCGGACGAGTTTTTCGGCGCAAACCGAAGAAGGTTCCCCGACCGATTAGAGAACCGATTGAGAAGCGCGGTCGGGGGCTTTACAGTGCACAGTTTCGGACGGGTTTTTTCGGCGCAATCCGAAGAAGGTTCCCCGACCGATTAGAGAACTGATTGAGAAGCGCGGTCGAGGGCTTTACAGTGCACAGTCCACAGTGCACAGTGCACAGTTTCGGACGGGTTTTTTCGGCGCAATCCGAAGAAGGTTCCCCGACCGATTAGAGAACCGATTGAGAAGCGCGGTCGGGGGCTTTACAGTCCACAGCGCACAGTGCACAGTGCACAGTTTCGGACGAGTTTTTTCGGCGCAATCCGAAGAAAGTTCCCCGACCGATTTTTCTGCTTGAAGAATGAAAAACGACTATACAATTTTAGCGATCGAAACCTCCTGCGACGAGACCGCCGCCGCCGTCGTGCGGGACGGGCGGGAGGTTTTGTCGTCCGTCGTGTACAGCCAAACCGCCTTGCACGCGAAGTACGGCGGGGTCGTGCCGGAGTTGGCGAGCCGCAGCCACATCGACGAAATCGGCGTTGTGACGGAAAAGGCGTTAAAGGAAGCCGGGCGGCCGATAAACGGTATAGACGCGGTCGCGGTCACGTTCGGCGCGGGGCTGGCGGGCGCGTTGTTGGTCGGCGTGTCCTATGCCAAAGCGTTGGCCTATGCCGCCGAAAAACCCCTGATCGCGGTCAACCACATTCAAGGGCATATCGCGGCGGGCTATATCGCGTATCCCGAATTGCGGCCGCCCTTTTTGTGTTTAGTGGCCAGCGGCGGGCATACCTCGCTGGTGGCGGCGCGGGACTATGTACGGTTTGAAGTTTTGGGTAGCGCGAAGGACGACGCGGCGGGCGAGGCCTTCGATAAGATAGCCCGCTTTATAGGCTTGCCGTACCCCGGCGGGCCGAATTTGGAAAAGTTAGCCGAGGAAGGCAAGCCCGTTATCGATTTCTATAAGCACCCGTTAAAGCCTTCGCCGGATTTCGATTTTTCGTTCAGCGGGTTAAAGACGGCGGTGGTAACATGGGTTAAGAATGCGCAATTAAAGGGCAGTGCACAGTGCACAGTGCACAGTCCACAGTTAAAGGACGGGGTTATTCACGCCGAGCGGAATGGCGATGAAAGAAACAAATCCGAAACTGTGGACTGTGGACTGTGCACTGTGCACTCAAAAAGCGAGTCCGAACTTCTCAATTCTCAATTCTCAATTCTCAATTCCAAAGCCGATATCGCCGCGTCGTTCCAAAAAGCGGCGGTGGACATTTTGGTGCGCAACGTGAAAAACGCGGTGTACAAAACGGGTCTGAAAACGGTGACGGCGGCGGGCGGCGTGGCGGCCAACGGGTATTTCGCCCGCCGTCTGGAAGCGGAGGCGCGGAAAGCGGGGGCGGATTGCCTGATCTTGCCCAAACGCCTGTGCGGCGACAACGCGGCGATGATCGGCGCGGCGGCGTATTATCAAGTGAAAAGCGGCCTGCCGTTCGCGCCGCTGTCCCTGAACGCGCGGCCGAGTTTGAAAATCGGGGAGAACGCCCGTTAAAGGGAAAGGGAAACGGTATGAGATCGAAAATCTACAAGGCGATCGAATGGATTTTGATAGGGCTTTCGGCCGTATATTGTATTGTGCTTGTCATCGTAGCCGAGCGGGAGCAATGGGACAATTCGGACGGCTTTGTGCCGTGGGGGATCGTCGGGATCGCGCTGGCGGTTCTCATGATCGCCGTGCTGTTCCCTATGGTACGCGCGTTTAAAAAGGATGATTACCGCATTGTAAAGGAATACGCGAAAGCGGAAAGTTATGGGAAAACGTATAAACTGAACAGGTCTTGTTTCGTAACCGTCTATAACACGACCTATATGGCAAAATTGGTTTTTGACAAAGAAGCCGTGGCTTGCCCCCGGCGTTTCCGTTTTGAATGGCCGTATGTCCCGCAAGTTTCCGTGTCGGACAATCGAATCGTTTTGAGCGTTTCGCTTTCGGCAACGGGCTATAATCCGCAAACCGGGGCGTTAGAAGCCTATCCGCAAGCCGCAGCCCTGATCCTTCCCCTGCAAGCCAATTTGTTTTATCTGGTCAAAACTTTTTATAAGGGCGAAATCGCGGGCGAGGGCGCGGCGTTGCAAGCGTTCGCGGCCAATCCCAAAAACAGGGAGAGCCGTTTTTCGGATTTGGGCAAAGCGGCGGAAAACCGTGAGAGCCGTTCGGATTTGGGCAAAGCGGCGGAAAGCCATGTTTACTCGCGCGCGCCTGTCTTGTGGGCGCGGTTTGCCGTCGCGTTTGTCGCGGTTTGCGGTTTGGGCATCGCCGCGATGTTGCTTTTGCGCCGGCTGGGCGCCAATATCAGCGAGGGTATTTTGGGCGATATAAGCGTCGGCGTTTTTGCCGGGTTTGTGGCGGGGCCGATCGTTTTTGCGGCTAATAAGGGGCAGATTTACGGTAAACTGATCGTCAATGACAAAGGCGTCTGCCGCCGGAGGATCGGCTATCCGCAATCCTTATCTTGGGAAAGGGTCGAGCGCGTGGAATGCGGCCGCCGGCTGATTACGGTTGTCGGAAAAGCGGAAAACGACCCGATTTTTCAAGACGGCCGTACGGCATTTGAGAGCCGCGTCGTCATAGCCTATATCTATAAGCCCAAAATAGAGGGCAGTATTCGATATTTTATCGGCAAGAAAAATTTGGACATTCCGGTTATCATTCGGGAAACAGAGTTGGGGCGTGTTTAAAAATTCAGCGCGATCGGGGACTTTTGTTAAAGCCCCGCCCGCCAAACCTCCGCGCCCGATCGCGATTTTCCCGCTCCCATGTCCGAAAACGGCGGGACTTTTGTTCGGGGACAGTGGTATAATACTGTCTATCCACTCTATCTGCTTGTGCCCAATTTCCCCGACAATATCTTTTACCTCTTACCTCTTACCTACTACCTATCTATGAACTTGAAAACAAACAAACAGGAGGCGGCTATGCTCGATCATAAAGACGTTTTGTACGCGGCGGTCAAGGCAAGGGACTCCCGCTTTGACGGCCGCTTCTTTGTCGGCGTGTCCTCCACGCGCATTTACTGCCGCCCCGTGTGCAAGGCGAAACGCCCCAAAATCGAGAATTGCTCGTTTTACGGAACCGCCGCCGAGGCCGAGCGGGACGGTTACCGCCCGTGCCTTCTTTGCCGGCCGGAACTCGCCCCCGGCAGGGCGGTAACCGACGCTTCCGCGAGTTTGGCGTTAAGGGCCGCGCGGATGTTGGAGGACAACTGCGGCGGCGGCGAGGGCATAGGCGAAATCGCGGGGCGGCTCGGCTATACCTGCCGCCACCTGCGGCGGGTGTTTGCGGCCGAATACCACGTCACGCCGGTCATGTTCCTGCAAACGTGCCGCCTGCTGCTGGCAAAGAACCTGCTGACCGGCACGGCCCTGCCCGTCCTCGACGCGGCGATGGCGGCGGGTTTCGGCAGCCTGCGCCGTTTCAACGCCCTTTTTAAGGAACGCTATCGGCTCACGCCCACCGATTTGCGCAAGCGCGCGGCGGGCGGGGGCGGGGACAAGCGCGGCGGCGTTACCGTGGCGTTGGGCTACCGCCCGCCGTACAGGTGGGACGCCCTTTTGAATTTCTTCGCGGGGCGCGCCGTAGCGGGCGTGGAAACCGTGGCGGGAGGGCGTTATTTCCGGACCGCACGGCTTGTCGGCGCGGGCGGCAAGCGCGCCGACGGCTGGCTCTGCGTGGGTGACGACCCCGATAAGAACGCGCTGTCCGTCACGGTGAGCGAGAGCCTGTTCCCCCTGCTGCCGCAGGTTTTGGCGCGGGTAAAGCGGCAGTTCGATTTAACTTGCGACCCATGCGCGGTGTATGAAACGCTGTCGCGCATGAACGGCATTCGGCGGGGGCTTTGCGTGATAGGCACGCGCCTGCCGGGCTGTTTCGACGCGTTTGAAATGTCGGCCCGCGCGGTGCTTGGCCAGCAAATCACCGTGAAAGCGGCGGGGACCTTGGCGGCGAGGCTTGCCGAAGCGTTCGGGACGCCGATCGAAACGGGCGTCCCGGGTTTGGCGCGCGCATTCCCCACGCCCGAGGAGGTGCTGTCCCTCGGGGACGGGGTCGAGGACCGGTTCGGCGCGTTGGGCGTAACGTCGGCGCGGTCGAGGACGATTTACGAACTGGCGGGGGCGTTCGCGCGGAACGGGGCCGCCTTCGATTATTGCGCCCGCCCGGAGGAGGAAATCGGGAAACTGACGCGGATACGCGGCATAGGCGGTTGGACGGCGAACTACATAGCGATGCGGGCGATGGGCTTTACGGACGCGTTCCTCGAAACGGATTACGGCGTAAAGAAAGCGTTGCGGCCTTACGAACCAAAGGAACTGCCGGCGTTGGCGGAAAACTGGCGGCCGTGGCGCGCGTACGCGACGGTCAACCTATGGAACTCGCTGTGAGGGGAACAGGATATTTTCTTGGAGTGTACAAATAGCGGGTTGATACGGTCATTGCGAGGAGCGCGAAGACTGTGCACTGGTTTTGTCATTGCGAGGAGCGCGAAGCGCGACGCGGCAATCTCTACTAAACACAGGAACGCCCCGCGCGCTTTCCTCTCTCATTCCGAATGTGCAAAACTATGTCATTTCGAGCGAAGTCGAGAAATCTCCCACATTATGCGCTACTCTCTGTTATTCTGTTTGATGTGAAGAATCTCAACCGATTGCGCCCAAAGTCCTGTCATTAGACTTGCAGCGAAATGAACTTGCGGCTTGCTGCGAACCTTTCCGCAAAATCCTTACGGGTCGTGTGCGGGTAAGATAGAAATCTGTTTCGTAACAACGCTATTGATAAGAATTTCGATAGTAGCGTTGCTACAATCATCAATTTTTATCTTTGTTTGTCGCAAAAATCCATCGCAATTCCGCTCGCCTTTTAATTTCGCAACAAGTCTATTGCAAGGAGCGCGAAGCGCGACGCGGCAATCCCTACCGGACAGGGGAACGCCCCGCGCGCAATGTCCCCCGACCGAAACTGTGGACTGTGCACTGTGGACTGTACACTGTGCACTGCGCGACGCGGCAATCCCTACCAAACACAGGAACGCCCCGCGCATTCTTTTCTTGACCGCAATTGTGCATTGTGCATTGTGCATTGTGAATTGTGAATTGCGCGCTGCGCGACGCAACAAGTCTAATACAAGCGGAAACACCGGACGGAGGGTTTTGGACAGAATGCAAAGAAAAACGATCATACCGGATCAAACCCCAGCGGCTTGCGGCGGGGCGTATTCGTTCACGGCGTATCAATCGCCGATAGGCAAACTGACGCTCGCGGGCGACGGGCGGAGCCTTGTCGGGCTTTGGATAGAGGGGCAGAAATACTATCGCGGCACGCTGCCCGAGAGCGCGGCCGAGCGGGACGGCCTACCCGTGTTCGACGCTGCGAAGGACTGGCTGAACCGCTATTTCGCGGGGGAAAAGCCGGACGCGTCCGAACTGCCGCTTAATCCCGCCGGCGGCGCGTTCCGCCAAAGGGTCTGGCGCGTTTTGCTGTCGATTCCGTACGGCGGCGTAATCACCTACGGCCGGATAGCGGAAAGGATAGCGGCGGAGTCGGGTCAAGGCATGTCGGCGCAGGCGGTCGGCGGCGCGGTGGGGCACAACCCGATTTCCGTTATCATACCGTGCCACCGCGTCGTAGGCTCGGACGGGAGCCTGACGGGTTACGCGGGCGGCATTGCGGTCAAGGCAAAACTGCTTGAATTAGAGGGCGCGGACATGGGCGCGCTGTTCGTCCCCCAAAAGGGGACGGCGTTATAAGCGCAAGGGGACGGCGTTAGACTTGCAGCGGAATT
>JAISFM010000047.1 GCA_031263605.1 Clostridiales bacterium
CCGAAATATTGCTGGTCGTATAGCCGCCCGCGCCGTCGGGGACGTATTGATTAAAGGCCGAGTCGAACGCCGCGTATATCCACGCGTCGTAAGTCGGGTTTACGCAGGACATATATCCGTACGTGTCGCTGTCGCCGTTGTTGTCGGGGTCGTAAATCGTAAAAGCGCGCGCGAGGCGGTAAAATTCAAGCAGCGTGTCGGGCGCGCGAAACCTCCATTGCGTACGCAATTCGGGCGTAACCTGCCCCGCGGAAGCGACGATTCCATCCGCGACCAAGATGGAATCCAGTTTGCCGTTTAGGTTATCGATCCAATCCTTGCGCACGTACATCGACTTCTCGTTTTCCCATCTGGCGGGGAAATACCACAGTTTGCCTTGGGCGTAAGAAAGATTTTTTTTAAGGAAATCGAAGTCTTGCAGCCGCTTGTAAAGATTGGGGTATTTCTCCTCGGACGCGTAATCGGATATGGGCAAAATATCGCCCTCCTCGATGAGGTTCATCAGCAACTGCGGGTTGCCTACGCCCTCCGTCATGAATATCTCGGGCAGGTCGTCGTCGATTTGCCTGAGTTTGAGTTGCGTGAAATAAGTCGTCTCCGCGCCGTTTATTGCGTTAATATCGCAGCCTATGGCGCTCGTTACCCTCTGATAAATAGGGGTGTTCGCCTGTTTCGCGGCATTAAACTGGGGCCAGTCGTTTTTAAATATAGAGATTTCCTTAACGTCCTCGGGCTCTTCGGCGAGGTCGAACTTGCCGTCCCCGCCTTTCCCGAAACATCCCGTTAAACCGCCGGCGACGAACAATGCGGCCGCCGAAACGATAAGCGCGCGTTTGAAAAATGATTTCATAATCTAACTCCTTTAAAAATTACATGGGTATCCGGAAGGTTTGTTTTCCCACCGGCGCGGCATTTCGGCGGCGGTGGGAAAACAAGCCCGTTGCGTCAGAATTTTCTCTTTAAGAAAGCAATCCCTGCCAGTAAAACGACGAGCGGAAGAATCGCGGACGGAGATTTATTGCAACCGCCGCAACCGCCTTTTTCGCCGCCCGTAACGGTCAGTTCTATTTCAAGTTCCGCGACCTCGAAATTGTTCCGATCCGAGGGCGTAAAGACGGCCGCATACTTGCGCGTTCCGGCCTCGACGGCCGTATCGGGATCTTTCCACGCGAAGCCCTCCGGCAATTCGACGCCGGCCAAAGTAAGCCCTTCCCCGTATTGCACGGGTTCCAAAACGGGCACGGTGAAAGCCGGCGCGCCTTTGTTGACGGTCACCGTTATTTGCGCGGGCACGCGGCTGAACCCGGCGTTCCCTCCCGCCGGCGCGTATATCGCCGCGAACGGCAAGCCGCTGTCGGCGACGGCAAGCGGCGTGCCCGGCTCGAACCACGAGTATCCGGCGGGCAGCGCGACGCCGGCGAGCGTGAGGCCGGGCGAATAAGGGACGGGGTCCGCCGCCGGCGGCGCGCCGGGCAGGGACGCGAAGGGCAGCGGCGTATAGTCGACATATACCTTATAGTTCGCCGCGTCCCCCGAAAAGGCAAAGTACAGCAAGTCCCCGATCTCGAACTCGATGTCGATAAACATGCCGTCGGCAAAATCCTGCCGGCCGGACAAGGACGCGTCGAATATAGTCGCGGAACCGCCGTAGGAACCGTCGCCGCGCGCGATACGCACAATCTTCACGGACGGCGCGCCGAACATTTCAAGCGGCGCGATAAAGCCCCTTACGGTACCGCTGCCGTCGGCGGGCGCCTGCCATCCGAGGAAAACCGCGCCGCCGGATTTCGGGACGACCTCGTCGACGGATATAGTCCCGCCGTCGCCGCTCCAAACGTCCTCCGCGCCCACGATATACCTCATCCTTTGAGCGTCCGCAAGGGCCGAAGAATTGCCCGACAGGTAACGCCACCCGCTCTGCTCCTGCTCGACCGCAAAGGTCAGCCCGTATTGCGAATCCGAAACCCTTAAATCCGTACTCGGGACGGCGACGCCGTCGGTAGGCTCGGCAATGAAATCGAATAGCACCACCGCGCTGCCGGGATTCCATACGTTCGTCGAGGTAAAGATAAAATATATCTCGTCGCCCGCTTCTACGGCGACGTCTTGCAGGGCGGCCGCGGACGACAGTGAAAATGCCGTCGTGATGTTGTCGTTCGCCCCTTCGAGCAGCGTAACATGGCCGCCGCCCGTTTTCAGCATTATTTTATAGCCCGTGGTACTCGGCCCGGCTACTTTGCCGAGGACCGAAACCGCGCCGTCCGCCTGTATGCCGAATCCGATCGCGGCGAAATTGCCGTCGCCGTTGACGTTGGAATAGAATTGCGTCCCCCAAACGACCATCGTGCCTTCTTGGCGGACGTATTTTGTTTCCTGCCCGCCGGCGTACTCCATAGGGGCGAAACTGTCGGCGGTCGCGTTGTAATCCAAATACATATAAGGCCCGTCGTGATATTTCGCGTCTATCGCCCTGCCCATGTAATTTGTGATCATCATCTGGTTGTTGGGCGCGGCCTCCACGTCGTCCATCGACCACCGCGCCGAAGTGAAATTACGGACGGGAACGTCGCCGTCCCGCGAATTTATCCAAACGGGAACGACCTCGAACGCCGCCTTGCCCGTGCCCGTGGCCACGAAAAACAGCGTGTCGCCCGCCTCGACGGAAATGTTCGAACAATCGCCGTAATTGCTCAACGCCGTATGGAAACTCCCTTTTTTAAACGCCTCTTCAAAAAGCGTCCTGTCCGCGCCCCCGTCCCCGGGGCGCAATACGATTTTGGCCGTCAGTTCGTCGGCGCGCGAGCAATAATTGCGCACGGTCCCCGACAGGGTGATTTCGCCCGTTTTGGGAATTACATAGGCGCGCGCCGAGTCGCCGCCCGGCCCCGCCGATTGAACGAGGTCGGCCGTTATCGCGCTGTCGTCCGTCTCCCCCTGCCATAATTTGCCGTTTTGCGCGTATATCATATTCGTGAACGCGCCCGATGAAAAATCGCCGCCCAAATAATACCAATTATACCCGCCTTGGTACGTCGCGAAGTAATCCAAATAATTCATCGTCGAAACGGATTCGGTCAAAGCGTCCGCCCTGAAATCGAAATAAAAGGTCGCCTCCTGTTCGCCCCACGCGCCCTCGCTCGTCGCCACCCAATATATTTCGTCGCCGGCTTCAACTTCAACTTGATTGATCTCCGCGACAGCGGCAAAAGACTTTAACGAACCGTCGTGCGAAACAGAATACAGCGTGGAGAAGGCTTCGCCGCGTTTTCTCAAAACCTCGAAACCGTGCGTCGAATCGGCGTCGTACGCCTTGCCGACGATCGACAGTAAACCGTCGGCCGGCACGCGGTATTGTACGCCCGTAAATAAATCGAACGCGTTCGAGCAAAAATGATTGCGCCATGCGATATATACGCTGCCCTTCCCGCCGTCGTAAGTCACGTTTTCATCGCCGCCCCCGCCAATCACGGGAGGAGGAAGGACTGTAAACCCGCTTTCTTTTTTCCCCTGAACCATGTATTGACAGCCGCCCGTATTGTTTACGGACATGGACGAGATTATTTCAGGCTGCCTCATCCCGTTGTCGGCGGCCGTTGTTATCGCAAAAAAGCCGGTCTCCAAATCGAACGGCGGCAGTTCCCACGCGGACATCGCGGCCGGAGCCTTCGTAATGCGGATATTCACGGCCGCGTCGATTTTTACGCCGCTCCACGCCGCGGCGTTCGCCGAATGCGCGACAAAGAACAGCACGTCGCCGGCTTTCACCTCGACCGATTTGATTTCGACGTCGGCGGACTCCCTGGACGCGCTCAAATCCGCGCTGAACAGGGTTTCGTCGCCGGTGTTTACGCTCAACAATTCGTCGGGGCGGCGCACGACGGTAACGGTTATGTCCGCCGGGTCGCCCGAAAGCGTCGCCGCGCCCGATACCGACAATTGCCCGCCCTGCGGCGCGCGGTAGGCGCGTATCGCGTCCGCGCCGCCCTGCGGATACTGTATGTTTTGGTCATCGATTAAGCACGCGCTGCTCGCGCCCTGCCACCAGCCCGCCGCCTGGCGGAAAAACATCGCGGAAAAGCGATTGGCCGCGAAGTCTCCCGACAGGTAATACCAATTCCCTTGGCCTTGATAATCCGGCATGGCGTCCTGCCGCGCCGTAATCTCGATCGGGGCCGCCGAAGCCTTTTTCGGGGGGGGGGGGGGGGGG
>JAISFM010000057.1 GCA_031263605.1 Clostridiales bacterium
AAGTGTTGTAATAAATGTCGAAAACGAAAGCGGTATACCCGCCGTTATTCGCGAGCAGTTTCCCGCCCGGCACGGACGCGGTCTTGCATACGATCGCCGGCGGGAAAGTCACCGTATAACTGTCCGCCTTTCTGACATAACGGTACGCGCCCGCGGCCGCGTCGAAAATGAAACCGCCGTAACTCGGATCGAACTGATAAAACGCGCCCTCATATTGCCCGTTCGTCAGCGGGGCGACGGCCGCGCCGAACGCGTCCTCCGTATAAACCGTAAAGGAAATCGTTTCCGTCCCGATTGCCGCCGTATATTCGCCCGCCGCCGACAGTTTCAGTTTATTTCCGTCGGTCAGCGTCACCTCGTTATCGCCGTCCCTCATTACGGAGCATATCGGATTCTCCTGTCCCAGAGCGGGCAATTCGTACAACTTGTTCACGTCCGTTTGATAAATATAGCCGCCTCCGATCCGTTCGGCTTGGAACCGCATATTCCGCACGAGGAAGTTATACGCGGCGTTGCCGAAAGCCGAAAACAGCGATATAAAACCGTTGTAGGCGGTAAAACTGCCCGTCATAGGGACGCTCACGGTATACCAAACATCTTGCGCTATGTCGGCGTACGCGACGCTCGCCGACGTGGCCGTTTCCGTGATTTGAGCGACCGAGCCGTCGCGCATGAAACCCGCTTTGCCGAAAAGGAAAATCAGGTCTTTGCCGTCCGTATTCAAATCGTCATAATAAATGTCGAAAACGAACGCGGAATACTCGGTGTGATCCGCAAGCAATTTTCCGCCCGGCACGGACGAGGCGGCGCATATGATTTTGGCCGGGTCGTACTCCGTATAAGGGGACGCGTTTTTAACGTAACGGTACGCGCCGGCGGCCGCGTCGAACGCGAAACCGCCGTAATTCGAATTGTACTGCCCGATCACGCCCGCGTATTGATTGTTGACCAGCGGGGCGACCGCCCTGCCGAACGCCTCGGCGGCGTAAACCGTAAAGGAAACCGTCCCCGTCCCGTCCTGCGACGAGCCGCGCATCGCCTTGACGGTGACGGTATAATCGCCCGCCGGGATCGCCCCGCCGCCCGTTTTCGTCAGCGTCAGCCCGTTCGCCCCCGCCGAAACCGAAAGCCCGCCGCCGGCCGCGTAGGAAAGCGTAAACCGCTGTTCCGAGGTTTTACGCGCCAAAGGAAGGGCGAGCGAGGGGACCGGCGCGAAAATATAGCCGCCGGGGGGAACCTCGAATAACGGAGCCGCCGCGTCGGTCACGGAAACGGTAAATTCCTCGTACCACAAATCCGTTTCGATGCGGAAATCATACGAATCCCCGTCGGGGTCCAACGCGTTGAACGTCGCCGCCGGAATCGTTATGCCGCCCTGCCCCTCGCCGTACAGGCCGCCGTCAACAAGGGTCCCGCCGTAATACAGCAGGGCTTCCGCCGCCCCGCCCCACGCCACGGGAATTTGGGCGGCCGCCCCCGATAAATCGAAGGACGCGTCCGCGACCGTCGGCTGATTCGTCCCCGCCACGGCATAGGCCGCGACGCTTTCCGCGACGTTGCCCGCCGCATCCGTCGCCTCGTACCTCACGCGGTAGGAGCCGTAATCGCCGTCGTAAGCGTCCAGAACCTGCGCGGCCACGTCCAAACTCGTCCCGAACGAATCGGCGGCGGACACGCCCAACGCTGAAACGCCGCCCCAATCGATATGCCGCGCCTCGAAATATGTCAGGGGATATACGTTTGACCCGATCGCTTCTCTCTCGAAAGAAAACGCCGGCATACCGTAAACATACGCCTTTTTTTCCAGATTATCCGAGCCGTCCCGTTTATACAGGATCGTATACGCGCCGGCGGCTTGGAAATTGACCGCCGAGGTGTCCGCCGTCACGCCGTCCGGCATTCCGGCGGTGAAATCATAGGCGGTATCGCCCAACTTGATGTGGCAGTCCACGCCGGGAATCGGCCCCGGGCTCTCGCCCGCGGGGGGATCCGTCCCGTCCGGCGGGTCGGTCGCGTCGGGAATCTTTGCGCAAGCGGCGGCGAAACACAGCGCGCCCGCGAGCAGTACGGCGAACAAGAAAGCGAAAAATGTTTTTTTCATGACGGTCTTCTCCTTTATTCCGGAACCCGATTCACGAGCCTCCCGATTTTTAATTTAGTTTGTTTTGCAACGCGTTATATCTCATTCAAGCCCTATTTCAGTACGACCAGCGCGGCTTCGCCCCCGTTCAGTACAAGAGGCAGGGATGTTCCCGCGACGGAAACCGTCTCGCCGCGCTGTATCACGTCGTAGCCGTATTTTTGCCCGAATTTCAGGGTGATCCGCGCGCCGTCCTTTTGCGGGGAATTGTTCACGGCGTACAGCGCGGTTCTCCCCATATAGTCAAAGCAGCCGATCAACGCCGGGTCGCCCGTCACGCCCGTCAGTTCCCGCCAGCCGTCTCCCAAAAGGTCGGCCTCCGGGATCGGCACGGGGGAATCGCCCGTCGCGATCAGGCCGACGTGCTTGGCTTGCATCAGATAGCCGTCGACCGCCCGCAACTGCGCCGCGTCCTTATGGGCATAGTGCCACCAGATGTTTTTCGTGCCGTAGGGATTGACCAAACTGTTCTCGTCAAACCCGATCTCAGTGTTCGACAACCACCACGGCCACGCGCCGGGGAAAAAGCACAGCCCCTTCGCCCCGTAGGCGAGGACGGTGTTCCAATTCCAATGGAACTCGCCCTCCGTCGGCGGGCGGCCGTTTTTGTGGTCAAAGTTCCAGCCGACCTGCACGAACCCCCACCACGGTATGCCGGCCTTTTCGGCCGCGCCCCGAATATAGGAATTGGATCTGAAATACTCTTGGTGGTATCCGTTGATGCTCATCGGATAGAAGTCGTACATCAAATAATTCGGCTTCGTCCCCAGATACCCTTCCATGTAATAATCGTACGCCATGGTCGAGGAATAATCATAGCCGTTCAGCGCGTAGGACGGCGCGGCCGGGCCGACGATATTCGTATACAGAATCGCTTTCTGCCGGACGCCCGTTTCCTCGGACAGCAATTCCAACGCCGCGTCAAAGTTGGCGTTGCTCATTTTCAGCCACGGGAAATTCGGGTAGTACGGCTCGTCGCGCCCGTACAGCCCGCCGAAGCCCGGATTGTCCAAAAAGGGTTTCAGCGCGTCGGCCAAGGCGCGGGGCTCCAAGGTTCCCGCCCCGTACATATTGACCGCGCTGCGGTAATTGATCAGCGTCCGAATGCCGGCGTTGCCCGCCAAGGCCATCCTTTCCTCTACGACCGCGGGCGCCGTCGCGTAATCGTCGAGGAAATCGACGATGTAATTGACGCCCGCCCCCGCGAGCAGGTCGAATGTGGATTGGCGGACAAACGGCTCCATTTTGTTGCCCTTCCACGACATGATCCTGTCGGCCGGCCCGGAGAACGAGCCGACGGGCATAACGTCCGCGCCGTAGCCCCGCAAGCCGTCGAACGAGGCGTAAGGCAGGGGCTCCCGCTCCTCGCTCCGGACGTACTCCGTCCCCTCGGCGATCAATTCGAAATCGCTTTTGTCCGTATCCCCGGGGGCGCACGCCGCCGCCCCGAAACACAAAAATACGGCGGCAAACGCCAACGCAAGTTTTTTTATCGGTTTCATATTCCTCTCCTCCTTACGAAGATAAAGCATACGGCGAGAACCGCCGCGCCGCCGAACGCCGCCGTTTTGCCGGCGCATCCGCCGCCGTCCTTTTCGCCCAAGCGGTTTTGCAGCAGGTCGCCCGCGTCGTAAGCGTCGGTATACGGCGCGTCCCCGAGCGGGTCGATTTTGCTGGAACTGCGCGGCGGCGGGGCGACCGTGCGCGCCGACTCGTCGGTATTCCTTAAAACGACGTCGTCCAATGAAAATTGAGCGGTTTGGGTCAAGGTAAAATACGGATTCGTGGCGGGATTGTTCGCGTACGCCCAAAAGGTGATATAGCCCGCCGTCGTTTCGCCGCCCGGAAGTTCGGCGGACAAGACCTCCGTATACGCCGTTTCGCCGCCGACGCGGAGCCCGACGGAAAAATGCCCGTCCGTAACGGCGATTCCGCACTCGTACCGCGCGTCGTCCGCGCCGTTGTACATATCGTATTTTGCGGGCAACTCGGCGCGCGCGACGACTTCGGTACCCGTCCGCAGGCCGCGGTACAGCGCGAACGAGGTTTTGCCCGTCCTCGCGCCCGTTTGCATATCGATAGCGGTCCCTATCTGCAACGAATACCCCGTGACAAGCGCGCTCCAAAACCACGTGGGCGCGGCCGCCGAATCCACGCCGAACGTGATGATCAGCGGCCCGCAAGCGGCGCGTATGCCGCCCCGCGCCTTCGGGTCGCTCTCCGCCGTGTTTTGGAAATCCGACAGCGTGAACGCGAGATCGAAATTGGAGTATTTATAGGCCGTGCCGAAGTTGGCGCCCGCCGGGGCGCGGTCGAAATACAGTTTGCCGCCGCCGGCGTACACGCCGCCGTACAAGCCGCTGCTGTTGTCGGCGAACCGCCAAAGATTGGTGTCGAAATCGCCCGCGTCAAAATTCTCGGACACGACCGCGGGCGTTTCGGGCCTGTCGTAAAATTTGTTATAGGCCGAAATGTCCGACAGTTCGGCGTACACCGTTTTACCGACCGTCGTTTCGTCGCCCGCCTGCGCGAAGCCGATATACCCCGAAAACTCCGCGCCCGCAACCGTTCCCGCATAGAGCGTTTCACCCGCTATGCTTACGTTCAGCGCGCCCGACGCGCCCGCGGAAACCTCCGCCGTGAAATCGTCCGCCCCTATGCCCGTGCCGACGTTCGGCGGCAGGGGCGCGGGCGGGGCTATCACGGTTTCGCCGCCGTCAACGTAACGGATCAAGCCGCAGCGGTACCCGCCTTGGTTCTCGAAATACAGGAAATACGCGCCGTCGCTGCCCGCGTCGCCGAAAACCGACGGCAGGCCGAACACGAAGCCGAAACATTTGCCCGCCCCCACGTTGATCAGCCGCAGCGTAAACGAGGCCGTCAAAACGTCGCCCACCGAGGACACGGCGGCTTTCTTTCGGGAGATTAAGGGATTCCCTAAACGCCAGTCCAAGCCCCCGCCGTCCGTCGTGCCGCCGAATCGCGCGACATAAGAATCGCCCCGCCGCGCGGCCGTAATGCCGGCGTTTTCCTCATATCTCCAATTCGCGTAATCGACCTCGCCGCCCGAAAACAGCGTGTTGTCGGCGATCGTCTGCCCGGCGGCGCCCGCGCGCGTAACCGCCGCCGGCGGCGCACCCGCGAGCGCGAGCGCGAGGGCGAGGGCCAGCGCGGCCGCCGCTAAAACCATACTTCTTTTCCTTTTCATATTCAATACCCCGCGTTGCGCATATATGTCTGCCAGTTTTGCTGCCAATACAATGTTTCTTTATTTATAAAGTCGGAAAGCGACAATATATCGGCCGGATTTTGGGAATAGGTCAAATAAAGCGTCGGATGATAGTAAAATAAATTGCCCAAGCCGCCCCTATAATTAAGCGGGCTGCGGCGGATATCGAAAACCGGCGTATACTCGTTTTCCGCCAAAGCGTTGCAACTTTTGGAAAACTCGCTCCACCCGTCCGTATCGATCTCCCCGTCGCTCAACGCCACCGGCACGGACATATGGTTGGCGGCGGCGGCGACGCGCATGGCCTCGTCGGAATAGTAATATTTCAGGAACGTTTTGGCGGCGGGTATGGCGTTGGAATAGCGGGGAATAAACGCCGAGAATTGCGACGTCTCGGCATACACGACCTTACGCGCCGCCGCGACGCGGTTATAATCCTCCGCGCTGACATCGTACCCCTCGCCCGCCGGCGCGCCCGAACCCGCGTCGATCGCCGCGATCAGCGCGGACAGTTCCCTGTCGCTCTCTATGCTCGGGCATTGGGCGCGGATCGCGCTGAGCACGGGTATCTTCATCATACGGAATTCGATGTTCGTCGGCGAACTTTTCATCTCGTTCTCGACCCAATTCCCATTAAACATCATCAGCCCCTGCCCGTTCAGGAAATAGGTCTGCGTCGCGGTGTGCGTCATCGTAGACGCGCCGTTCAGCACATAGCCGGCGGGCGACATCAAGCGGCGCGCTTCCCTGAGCGTTTCGTATCTCGGGCTGCCCGGCGCATAGTCCGTAAAACTGCGGATGTCGCGCTCGCTTTTGACCCCGTCGGCGTCGGTGTATGTACCCTGCTTTATATCGAAATACGCGTCCGCGCCGCCCATCTGCGCGATCCACACGGAATAAAGGTACTGGGCGTACGCCATATAATAGTTGAAAGGCACATAGCCGTCCTCTTTCATGCGCTCGGCAAGATTGAGAAGTTCCGTCGAGGTGCGCGGCACGGCATAGCCCTTGGCGGTAAAAACGCTTTGGTTATAGACGATGCCCGTAACGGCGGTGGCATAGGGCAAAGCGTACGCCGCGCCTTCGTCGGTAGACATCGAGCCCAGCACGGTCGCGCCGATTTTTTCGCCTATCGTCTTTTTGCCCTCGCCGTCCGGCCTGTGCGAAACGACGTCGTCCAAAGGCTCCAAACTTTTCGTATGCCCCATATACGACGGAAACACCATCATATACAGATCGGTCGTATCCCCCAGCGCGTCGGCGTTCACCGGCACCGCCTTCGCCACGGTGGTAAGGGTGACGCTCGCCTTGTATTCCGGATACTTGTCGTTGAACGCGGCCGCGATATTTTTGATGAACTCGCTGCCGTGCCCGCTCTCCCAAAACGTGATCTCGACGTCGTACTGCGTGTCGCTCGGTTTTTCGGCCTTGCAGCCGAATGAAAGGACGAGTACCGCCGCCGATAAGGCCGCCAATACCGCTTTCGTGCGTTTTAGTCTCATGATTTATACCTCCTTGTTTTTGGTTTCCGGTTGATTTTTATTCCGCGCGGCGTGTTTATTCCTTCAAGCCGCCGATCGTCAGACTGTTGAGCATCGACTTGTTGAATATGACATACAGGACGATGGGCGGCAGGGACGACAGCACCGTCGCCGCCATCAGCGTGTCCATCCGCGCG
>JAISFM010000058.1 GCA_031263605.1 Clostridiales bacterium
AAAAAAAAAGAAACTCACTCTCTATGCCCAAAGATTTAAATATCGCATTGAGCAACGCCAAAATCCTCGACAAGGTTGCCGCCGCATCTTAAACATGGTCACCAACGAGCCGTGCGGTATCTCCGACATCTCCGAAAAATTGGACATACCGCTCTGTCTACGCATATATTTACTGCTTCTCAATTTGAAATCATATCCCCATTTACAGGTTTTGCGATTATCCTTAAACACCTTGTTTTATAAATCTTATTTTAGGCCGTGTATAACCATTTTCACCTTTTTCCAAATGTCAATACTTTTATGACCAAATATTTGAAAAAAGTTTCGGTGGTTTTCGCAATGCAGAATTAATGATTAATGACTAATGATTAATTGTTGACCTGTCGGGAAAGGGGCTTTGGGTATGATTTGCGTTTCTTACCCGCAGGCTGCCGCTCTCATGAACCTTATCCGAAATTCGTCATTCGTCATTCGTCATTTTTAATCGGTGGGGGATTTCTCGACTTCGCTCGAAATGACAGGACTTTGCGCATAATGACAGGAGTTTGCGCATTCGGAATGAGAGAGGATTGCGCGCGGGCGTTCCTCTGTTCGGTAGAGATTGCCGCGTCGCGCTTCCGCGCTCCTCGCAATAGACTTGTTGCGAAATTAAAAGGCGAACGGAATTGCGATGGATTTTTGCGACAAACAAAGATAAAAATTGATGATTGTAGCAACGCTACTATCAAAATTTTTATCAAAGTTTGTCACAAAAAGACGCGCAAGGCCGTCGCAAGTTAATTTCGCAACAAGTCTAATGACTATCGCAACAAGTCTATTGCCTGTGGGAAAGAAACGTAAAGCATACCCGAAGTTTCTTTTTCGACAGGTCAACAATTAATCATTAGTCATTTATCATTAATTCTGCATTCTGCATTGCGCAACGCGCTTTGCGCCGCTAATGCCTTCCGCCGCCTCCGCCTCCTCCGTGCCCTCCCCCGCCGCCGCCCGAACTGCCGAAACTGCCGGAACCGCCGGAACTGCCCGCGCCGGACAGGACGGAGCCGGTATGCACCGCGTGGGAAATGCCCGAAAGCGCGTGCATCGAGCCGCCGAAATGCGAGAAATAGACGCTTACGCTGAGCAGGCCGAACTCGGCGGGGTACTTCGCCGCGAGAACCTTCGCCACTTTATCCGCAACCCCGAAAGCCGTCGCGTAAACCAAATACTCCTCCCACTTGTCCAAATGCGGCAACTCGGCCTCTTTCATCAGCGTCAAATCACGGAAAAAATTGTACAGGCCGACGGTTTCGGACGCCGCGTCCGCGCCCGCTTGGGTCAGCGTGTACTCGACGCCGCCCAAATACCCTATCCCCGCGACGACCGTCCCCCACAAGAGGGCGAGCGGGAAGAAAAGCGCGAACCCGTAGGGCGTAACCGTGAACGCCAGGCTCAACAGGCCGGCGGCGACCGCCGCGATCATGCCGAACAGCGTGACGAAAAAACCCGCCCTTTTCACGAAACCGCGCGCGGGCGTAAAGAACCCGCTCTTGGCGCGCTCCGTTTTCAGCGTGTCCTTTTGCCCGGCGGCGAAAGCGCGGATCGGCGCGGAACTTGCGGAAAGCGCGGAATACCCCGTGGGGAACACCGCCCGCAGGGGGATCGGCCGCTCGGCGTTCAGCCCGCTGCCGATAAACAGTTTCAGCACCTCTTTTTCATACGGCGACAGGGGCAGCCTTGCTATCGCCGGCGACGAAAACGCGGCGGCCGTCTTGGGATTTTGAAACGAGACTCCCACGCCGACCCCGAAACGCGTGGACGCGCCGTTGCGCGGGGGCGCGACAAAGCCGTCCGGAACGGCCGACGCGCCGCCGGCCGACGCCGATTGATTCGCGCGCCGCGTTCCCCTCGAAGGCTTCGACTCGTCCGGCTTTTCCGGCCGGTACGCGCCGCTATCCACAAGCCTCTCCCCCGCGAGGAAACCCGTGTTTTCCTTTTTCCACGCCGCCCGCGGGCCAAATTGGATGACCTTCATATAGCCCGACCGGCACAGGTGCAGCACCGCCGCCTCTAACAGTTTTACCTTCCCGCCCTTTTTGAAATCCAACAGGCACCCCGCGATTGTCGGCCCGAACGCGGGGATCTCGCGGTAATATTTATAGTCGGTTTTCGGCTTGAACGGCGCGGCCGGCCCGCGCTTTACATAGAGGACGAGAACGACAAAGCCCGCCGCGGCCAGCAGCGCGAGCCCGACGTCCGCCGCCATCGCGATCAATTTGCGCCCCGCGTATTTGTCCTTGCCGGCGGCCCATTCCTCCTCCTCGCGCAAAATCGATTCATAGGTGTAATCGGTTCGGATGTTGGCGTATTCCGCGCCGAGGTCGAACAGCGCGAGGGCCTCGCTCCCCGCCGCCGCGCGCAGTTCGAGGATTCCGTAACTCCCGTTGACCTGCGCTTTCGGATTTTCGACGCGCAGTTTCAGGGAATTTTCCGCCGCGGACAGTTCGGCGTCGGGCTGGTTGTGCGCGTAACAGCGGAAACTGTCCAAACCGGTGAACCCGTCGGGGAAAACCAGTTCCGCGTCGTAGTGCCGGATATAGCCGATCGCGCCGCCCGTGAACAGCATCACGTCGAGTTGCGCCGCGTCGGGGAACGCGTCCAAAATATTTTTATAGGTGTACTTGATTTCATAGACCGGCTGCCCCCGCGAGATATTGACGAACCAACGCAATTCGTTATAATCGCTGTAGAGCGTGTACGTCCACATGCCCCTCGTGCGGCCGTTGATGTCCGCGGCCCGTTCCGCTTCCAAATATGGGAGGGGGTTGTCGGGATTGGTGACATTGGTCACCGTGAACGTGCGCGGGTCGGGCAAAATGCCGCGCGCCGCGTCCCCCGCGGAAAAACCAAATTCGCGGTACAGTTCGCGGAACGGGGTCCCTTCGCTGTTATAGACGTCGAAGGTGAGCGTTTCCGTGACCGAAAGGTCGCCGTTTTTTGCAGTACGCCCCGGTAATCGACCTTTGATATATCGGCGCGGTCGTCGTAGTCGTGCGGATAGTTGTAGTTTTGGGGCTTTAAATCCGACGGGCGCAGCACGCCGTAGCCGAACCCGCCGACAAAACCGCCGGCAAATCCCGTGCACCAGATCAGAAAGAATATGACCAAACCGATACGGCCGCGCATATGCATATACCGCCTTTTTTTTAATGATAAATGACTAATGATTAATGATTAATTGCGGATAGGGTTCGTTAAGGCGGCGTTGCCTGTGGGCAAGAAACTTAAATCATATAAGAAGTTTCTTTTTCGACAGGTCAACAATTAATCATTAATCATTTATCATTAATTTGTCATTTAAGTTAAATCGACGTTGCTTGGGCGTGTACAAACCGCGTTGCCGCCGGTCATTGCGAGGAGCGCGAAGCGCGACGCGGCAATCTCTACCAAACACGAAACGCGCCTTTTTATATAGAGATTGCTTCGTCGGACGCTTTACGCGTCCTCCTCGCAATGACATGCCGCGCTTATTTTCAACGCGTTTGTACACTGGGCAAGAAACTTAAATCATATAAGAAGTTTCTTTTTCGACAGGTCAACAATTAATCATTTATCATTAGTCATTAATCATTAATTTATCATTAATTTGTCATTAATTTGTCAAAACTTAACCTCGACGTTCTCCCGCTGTTCGGCGGCGGTTTCCAAATAGCGTTTCTTTTTAAAGCGGAAAAGTCCCGCCAAGATTGCGTTGGGGAATTTGACGACGGCGCGGTTAAAGATCAGAATCGCGTCGTTATAGAACTGCCGGAACGAAGCGATTTTGTTTTCGGTGGCGGCCAACTCCTCCATGAGGCGGTTAAACGAAACGTCGGCTTTTAATTGCGGGTACTGCTCGACGAGGAGGCCGAACGTTTTGGCGACGCCGCTCATTTGCTCGGCGGCCGCGATTTTATCCTCGTCAGTCGAGGCCGCCGCGCCCGCGTTGCGGAGGGCGATAATTTTTGCCAGCGTTTCCTGTTCGTGCGCCGCGTAGCCTTTGACGGTATTGACCATATTGGGGATCAAGTCGTACCGCCGTTTAAACTGCGCGTCAAGTTGCGCGAACGCGTTCTCGATATTGTTTTCCTTGACCCGCGCGCCGTTATAAAAGCCGACGATCCACAAAATCAGCAGCAACGCAACCGCGCCGATGATAACATAAACGTACCACATGCGGGTATTATAGCATAAAGCACCGAAAAAAGCAACTTCCCGAATTGAATGGAGTGGACAATCCGAATTAAATAGGAGTGGACGATCCGCGTTGAAAATAAGCGCGGATTGTCATTAGACTTGTTGCGAGGAGCGCGGAACGCGCGACGCGGCAATCTCTGCCGAACACGAAACGCCGCTCTTTTTATAGAGATTGCCGCGTCGCGCGTCGCGCTCCTCGCAATGACAAAAGCGGCGTTCGCGCTCCGTGCAATGACCGTATCAACCCGCTATTTGTCCACTTCCAATTGAATCGTTAATCAATTCATCTCGTGTTTTCAGGCGGGCGGCTCTAACGTTTGGATTGAAAAAAATTGGTGAGCAGGGCCGCGCAGTCGGCTTCTAAAATTCCGGCGGTCGTTTCGACACGGTGATTTAACCGGCCGTCACCCGAAATATCGCATAGGCTGCCCGAACAGCCGAACCGCGCGTCGCGCGCCCCGTACACAAGCCGCCCTACGCGGCAGTTGACCAACGCGCCCGCGCACATCGCGCAGGGCTCTTTCGTCACGTACAACGCGCAGTCGGACAGCCGCCAAACGCCTAACTTTTTTTGCGCGCGCCTTAACGCCAACATCTCGGCGTGGGCGCAGGCATCCCCGCGTTTTTCCTTTTCGTTGCGGGCGCGGGCGACGACCCTCCCGCCGCAAACCAAAACCGCCCCCACCGGGACGTCGTTCGTTTCAACGGCTTTTTGAGCCAGTTTCAACGCTATTCGCATGTAGTGTTCGTCGGGTTTCATGGGTGTTTTTTAAGTAGGAAGTAGGAAGGACGAAGGGCGGTCGGGGTTGCGTAAGGCGGGGTGGGCAGCGGGTAAGAAACGTAGGGAAGTGAAAATTGAGAATTGAAAATTGAGAAGTGTCGGATGCTGACGCAAGAAATAACTTTCAGTATGCTGTATGTTTCTTGCCCGCCGACCTGCTTGATTTACGGGAACTCGACCGAAATTTGTCAATTGTCAGTTGTCAATTGTCAATTTTAAAAATATCGTTCGCGTAGCGCGCCGACGCAACCGCGTCGCGGCCGTAAAAGTCCGCGCCGATCGACGCGGCATAGTCCGCGGTTAAGACCGCGCCGCCCACCATGACCTTGCAATCGGGCTTCGCGGCTTTGACGGCGGCAATCGTTTCTTTCATATGCGCGACGGTCGTCGTCATCAGCGCGGACAGCCCGACCAATTTTGCGCCGTGACGGACCGCTGCGTCCGCGACGGCGGCGGGCTCGACGTTCTTGCCGAGGTCGATTACCGTAAACCCGTAATTTTCCAGCACCACCTTTACGATGTTCTTGCCGATGTCGTGCATGTCGCCCCGAACGACGGCGAGAATGATTGTGCCCTTCGAGGCCGTTGCCCCTTGCGGCATGGCCTTTTGGATTTCCTCGAACGCCAGTTTCGCGCTGCCCGCCGACGCAAGCAACTGCGGCAAAAAGAATTTGCCCGCCTCGAACCGCTTGCCCACCTCGTCCAGCGCGGGAATCAGGCAGCCCTCCACAATGCCCATCGGCGCGCGCGTTTCCAACAACTTCCGAACCGCCGCCACGCTCGTTTTTAAGCCTTTCACGACGCTTTGGAATAAAGCCGTTTCGGGAGAAGCGCGAGGGGAAGCGAGAGGGGAAGTGAAAATTGAGAATTGAGAATTGAGAAGTGCGGATTGAGTATTTATCGGCCGAGATTCTTCACGCCGTTCGGAATGACACTCTTTGTCCGATACTTGCGCATTGTCACCCGATAAAAATTCCCCGTCCGATGTTTCTTTTTTGGCCGGACTATTTTCTTTTGACGGGCAATCCGTGACGGGCTCGCTCAAAGAAAAATGTCCGCGCTCTTTCGACGGGCTTTCCGTGACGGGCTCGCTCAAAGAAAAATGTCCGTTACATTCTGCATTGCCCTTTAACTGTGGACTGTGCACTGTGGACTGTGGACTGTCCTTGAACCTTTCGATAAACTCCTTCGCCCCCTCGTCGCAGCCTTTCAGCGCGAGGCACGCGTGAAACGCCGCGCTCATCGCGGGGGAATTGGGGTTGATCATCGCGAAATCCAAACCGTTTTCCAACGCCGCCGCGAGAAACGCCGCGTTCACCGCGTCGCGGGCGGGCAGGCCGAACGACACGTTGGAAATCCCCAAGGAAGTCTTGACTTTGAGGCGGCGTTTGATCAGGCGCAGCGCCTTTAAGGTCTCGGCGGCCTGCTTCTGCTCCGCCGCCGCGGTCAGCGTCAGCGGGTCGATTATCACGTTCTCGCGCCCTATCCCGAACCGGTCGGCGGCCGATACGATTTTTTCGGCGATTGCGAGCCGCTCCGCCGCGTTTTCGGGTATGCCCCGTTTGTCCAGAGTCAGCCCGATCACCGCCGCGCCGTACTTTTTGACGAGGGGCAAAACGCGTTCCAGCGTTTCGTCGTCGCCGTTCACCGAATTGACGGCCGCCTTGCCCGGATAGCGGCGCAGGGCGGCCTCGATGCAGTCGGCGTCGGACGAGTCGAATTGCAGGGGCAGCGGGCAGACCGCGCCGATTTCGGCCATGCAGCGCGTCATCAGGGCGGTTTCGTCCGCGCCCGGAATGCCGACGTTCAGGTCGAGCAGGGCCGCGCCCGCTTCCTCCTGTTCCAACGCGCGCGCCGCCGCGTAGCCGAAATCGCCGCGCAGCAACGCTTCCTTATAGAGTTTCTTGCCCGTGGGGTTCAGGCGTTCACCGACGATCAGGGGCTTGCCCGCCGCCGCGACCGCGGACGCGGAGCAGAGTTTCAACCCCCGCGCGGGGAGTTTGCGGGCGGTTTTATGCCCGTTCCTTTTCAAAAAATCGGCGCGCAGGGCGTACAGCCGCCGGATACTGTCCGCGTCGGTGCCGCAGCAGCCGCCGATTACGCGCGCGCCCGCGCGAAGCAAGGGGCCGTAGGCGCGGGCAAACGCGTCCGCGCCCATGTCGTACCGCCCGTCGCGGCCGGGCAAACCGGCGTTGGCTTTGACGACGATCGGCAGGCGGCAATTCGCCGCCAATTCCCGCACGGCCGGCAAAAGGCCGTCGGGGCCGAGCGAGCAGTTCACGCCGGCCGCGTCCGCGCCCAAGCCCTCGGCGACGATCGCGAAGGCGGCGGGCGCGACGCCCATAACGGTGCGCCCCGTCGCCTCGAACGTCATCGCGCAGAGGACGGGCAATTTCGTGTTTTCCTTGACGGCGAGCAGGGCGGCGCGCATCTCGTTTAAATCCGTCATCGTTTCAATCACGGCCAAGTCCGCGCCCGCCGCTTCGCCCGCCAGCGCGGCGTTTTTAAAAGCGTCGTAAATTTGGTCGAAGGCCGCGCCGTCCGGCCGGTCAACCAGTTTCCCCGTCGGGCCGAGGTCGAGCGCGGCGAACACCTTGCGCCCCGCCCCCGCCGCCGCGCGTTTTGCGAGGCCGACACCCGCGGCGATCAGTTCCGCCGCCGTATGCGCGCCGCCCGCGAGTTTAAGGTCGTTCGCGCCGAAGGTGTTGGCATAAAGCACGTCCGCGCCCGCGTCGATATAGGTCCGGTGAACGTCCAAAATGACGGACGGCGCGGTCAAATTGAGCGTTTCCGGCGTTTCGCCGTAAGCGATCCCGCGCTGCTGCAACAGGGTGCCCGTCGCGCCGTCGAGGAGGACTATGTTGGAGTTTAAGAAGGTTCTGAACATAATTTGTAGGGAAGATGGAAGATGTAAGAGGGATAGAGGATATGGAAGATGTAAGAGGGAAGATGGAAGATGGTCGGTCGCGCGGTACTCGCGCGATGACAATCAATAAAATCTGTACATAATTTGTGGGGAATGGACTATGGAAGAGGGAAGATTGTCGGCTTGTGGACTTTTCGCATAAGGTGGG
>JAISFM010000068.1 GCA_031263605.1 Clostridiales bacterium
CCGTGAGTGAAGAATCTCAACCACATCGCGCCATTAATGTTTTCGCTCGCCAAAAAGAAACATACACCAATCCAAAGTTCCGATTTGCGTAAGCATCCGACACTTCTCACTTCTCAATTTTCAATTCTCACTTCTCAATTCTCACTTCTCATCTCACTTCCTTTCTTGCGTCAGCGTCCGAACCTCTTACCTCTTACCTTTTACCTCTTACCTCTTCCCCCTCCCCTATATTACCTGCAAATTCTTATGCGCGCCGGTCAAGTTAAAGATGACCCATTCGGCGATATTGACCGCGTGGTCGCCGATCCGCTCGATGTATTTGGCTATCATCATCAGGTATATGATTTGCTCGGCAAACTCGGGCGAAGCCCTGATAATCTCGATCAGTTCGTTTTTGACCGTCTCGAACAGTTCGTCCACCTCGTCGTCCTTTTTGATGACGGCGTTGGCAAGCGCGAGGTCGCCGTTGGCATAGGCGCGCACGCCGCCCGACACCATTTCGATGGCCTTTTCGGCCATAGCGGGAATGTGAACCAGATCCTTGCAGTACGGCTCGCGCATGATTTTCAGGGCGACCCCGCAAATATCCGACGCTTGGTCGCCGATCCGCTCGATGTCGGTAATCATTTTCAGCGCGGCGGAGACGCGCCGCAAATCCTCGGCCACGGGCTGTTCCCTGTAAATCAGTTTCAACGCCTGCCGCTCGATTTGCTTTTCATAATCGTTGATTACGCTGTCGCCCCTGATGACCGCCTCTGCCAACGCGCGATCCTTGTCGATCAACGCTTTCAACGCCTTTTTAATCGCGCCCTCCGCGTCGTCCGCCATGCGGATCAAATTGTCGCCCAGTTCTTTGAGCATTGTATCATATTGTTTGCGCATAATAACTCCTTTGAAGGCCGCCGCATATCGGGCGTGATGCGGGCTACGTTTGGCAAGTCGGCTCGGTCATGTAGGTCTCACTACACTCCCTCGCCGACATTGCCAACTGTTGCCCGCCTGACACCCAATCTGCGGCGGCTTGCCTTATTGATTTCTGCGGTCTTTTTATCTTGGCATCTCGACGTCGCGTATTTAACGGCGCGGACGCGCCGTTAAATCACCCGAAGCGGCCCGATATATAATTCATCGTCCGCTCATCCCGCGGGCGCGAGAAAATCGTGTCGGCGTCGGCGTACTCGACCAAATCCCCGAGCAGGAAAAACCCGACCTTGTCCGAAATGCGCGCCGCCTGCTGCATGTTGTGGGTCACGATGACGATTGTGATTTCCTTTTTCAATTCCTCGCAAAGTTCCTCTATCTTTCCGGTCGAAATCGGGTCGAGCGCGCTGGTCGGCTCGTCCATCAGCAAAATTTTCGGCTCGACCGCCAACGCCCGCGCGATGCACAGCCGCTGCTGCTGCCCGCCCGACAGCCCCAAAGCCGACTTATGCAAGCGGTCTTTGGTCTCGTCCCACATAGCCGCCGACTTCAAACTCTTTTCCACAATCTCGTTCAGTTCGCGCTTGTTGCGCGTCCCGTGAACGCGCGGGCCGAACGCGACGTTGTCGTACACGCTCATCGGGAACGGGTTAGGCTTTTGAAACACCATGCCGACCGCGCGACGCAAATCGGACACGTCAACGTCGTTATAAATATTCCTGCCGCCGATCAAAAACTCGCCCGTCACCTTGCAGCCCTCTATGAGGTCGTTCATGCGGTTGACAGCCTTTAACAGCGTCGATTTCCCGCAGCCCGACGGCCCGATCAGCGCGGTGATTTCGTTGGGCGCGACGCTCATATCGACGGCCTTAATCGCTTGGAAATCGCCGTAATACACATCGGCGTTCCTAATCTCCAAGCCCACCGCCGCCCCGCGCGGCTCGCCGAACACGCCCGTTTGCCCGCCGCCGCCTTGCGCGGGAGGTTGCCCCGCCGTATGCCCCGCCGCCCGCGCGACGGCCGTTTTATCCTTGCGTAAGAAATTCAACATAAACGCACCTTAGAACCCGTATTCACAGAACGGAACACATCTTTTCGGGCCTTTTCGCGTCCGTCCGCGTTCTTTTTCCTCGTCGTAGCGTTGCTGCGTCTTTGGAAAAACGCCTTGACGGGCGCGAAAATCCCTCGAAAATATGTTATTTCTTATCTGTGAATACAGGTTCTTATAAGAATACCATATTTTGTCGGAAATGTCAGTTAAATAATGATTAATTAATGATTAATGACTTGCTAATGCTTAATGACTAATGACTAATGATTAATGATTGACCTGTCGAAAAAGAAACTTTGAGTGTTCTATATGTTTCTTGCCCACAGGCAACGCCGTTTTAACCTACCTATCCGAAATTAATCATTATTCATTATTCATTATTCATTATTCATTCATTATTTCCTCTTCCTGTTAAGCCTCGCGCCCACGACAGCCGCTATGACGTTCAGCAGGACGACTAAAACCAACAGTACCGCGCTGCCCGCCGCCGCCGCGTTGCGGTTGACCTGATACAGGTAATAGACCATGCCCGACAGATTCGTGGTGGGGTGAACCAAATCGGGAAAGGCGAACGCGCTCCAACCCACCGTGAACAGGATCGCCGCCGACTCGCCGATGATACGCCCGACGGACAGGATGACCGACGTGAAAATGCCCGGCAACGCGCCGGGCAGGGCGATTTTAAAAACCGTCGCGCTCCTTCCCGCGCCGAGGGCGTAACTGCCCTCCCTGTACATTTGCGGCACGGCTTTCAGGGCTTCCTCCGTCGAGCGGATGACAAAGGGCAGCAGCATGACCGTCATAGTCAACGCGCCCGTCATGACCGAACTGCCCAATTTCAGGAACGCGCCGAAGAACATCGCGCCGAACAAGCCGTAAATCAAACTCGGCACGCCCGTCAGGGTATCGACCGCCACCTTGATATATTTAACGAACTTGTTTTTGCGTTTGGTGTATTCGGCGATATAGACGGCGGCCGCCACGCCGATCGGTATGCAGAACAACAGCGTGAAAAAGACCAGCAGCAGCGTGGCGAGCATGGCGGGGAATATCGAAATGTCGGCCTTGCGCCCGTCGAAGTAGAAGGTGTATTTCCCGAACAGAAATTGCCAACTGACATAAGGCAGGCCGTTGATCAGGATATAGGCGACAATGGCGATCAGCGACGCGGCGCAAACACCCGCCGCCAAATAGGACAGGCACTGCAAAACGAAACTGAAAGAAAACCGGATTTTTCTACGCATCGGCGCGCCCCCCTTTTTCGGCGGCGACGGCGGGTTTCTTTCCCTTCTCCGCCCGCCGCCTCTCCCTCATTTGCGCCGCGAGCGTGATGGACAAATTGACGGCCAGAATAAAAAACAGCAGCACAAGCCCTGTGGACAGCAGCATGTTTCGGTGCAACTCGCCGCCGGCCTCGCCGAATTCGAGGACGATATTGGTGGTCAGCGTGCGGATCGGCTGAACCAATTGCGCGGGGAAGTTGGCGGCGTTGTTGCCTACTACCATGATGACCGCCATCGTCTCGCCCAAAGCGCGCCCCACGCCCAAAACGACCGAACTGAAAATCCCGCTCTTTGCGGCCGGCACGACGACCTTGAACACGGCTTGGGCGCGGGAAGCCCCCAACGCCGCCGCGCCCTCGTAATAACTTTCGGGCACCGCGTCCACCGCGTTTTTGGAAATCCCCACGATGATAGGCATGATCATCAGGGCTAAAATGAGGGCGGACGGCAAAATGCCGACCCCCGCCGTCCGGTACCGCGTCGCCTTTTGAATCATCGGCACCAAAACGACCAGACCGAAAAGCCCGTAGACGATCGAGGGGATCGCCGCCAGCAGGTTGACCAACTGCCCGAACAGGGGGCGGATAAATTTCGGGCAGAACTTGCCCAGAAAGACGGCCGTCAAAATCCCGGCCGCGCCGCCCAAAACCGTGGCGGCGGCGGTGACGTAAACCGTCCCGACGATGAAATTCAGGATGCCGTAACTGCCCAAATCCGGCCGCCAGTCCTTGCCGAACAGGAACTTGAACAGCCCGTATTCCGCGATCCCCGGCACGCCTTGGATCAGCATGAATACGATAATCAGAAAAACCGCCGCAACGGAAAAGGCAGCCGCGCACAGAAAGCCTATGCCCGCCGCCCTTTCCTTAACGGCCCTTAATTTTTCGCGTCTCATGGGTTGAACCGCCATTTGCCCTCCGATAAACTTGTTGCGAAAGCAAGGCGCGAAAAACACGCTTTGCCCGCTCCCGTAAAACCGCGGAAGTTACGCGATGAAGTCGCTCCACGCGTATGATCCGGTGAACTGTCCCTCGCCGTCGCGTTTGCCCGCGTACATTTGCTTTGCCTGCGCTTTTGTGACGTTGTTCAGCGGGTTCGCCTTGTTGACGATGAAGGCGATGCCGTCCGTCGCCAGTTGGAAATGCAAGCCGCCGTCGATGCCGTGCGACGTTTCGATTGCGGCCGACGCCATTCCGAAAGCCGCGCCCGCGTTGTCGCCCGACAAAGTACCCGTCCCGACCTGCCGCCCTACGCCGCTGCCGCCGCCCATGACGGTCACTGTCGCGCCCGTCAACTCATTGAATTTCTTGGCCAGAAGATCCATCAGGGGCTGTACGGATGTAGAGCCGACGATTTTCACCGTTTGCCCGGCCAGCGTTTTCGCGGCATACGCGGCCGACCCGCCGATCCCTTCGTTGAACACATAGCCCAAATTGACGATGTCCGCCGCCGTCTTGCTCTGCAAAAAGGCATAAAATTCCTTTTCGACGCTGTTATCGGCCAACGACGCTAACGGGCGGTCCTTCGCGCTGATGATCACGAACGGCCTTTGGATTTTGTAGGTGTTGTTTTTGACGTTCGCGATAGTCGGCTCCACGCCCTCGTAATTCAGTTTTTTGACGGTGTCGTCGCAATAGCCCAAACTGTCGTACCCGATTTGATAGGGGTTGTTCGCCACGGACTGCAAGACCGCCGGGGTGTTTTGGACGGTGACCAAGGCGGTGTTGGTGTTGACGAGGCCGTTGAAAGCGTCCCTCTCGGCGGACGAGCCGATGTTGTCGGTAGACGACCCCAAGAACTCGTGGATCGCGTCGCGCGTGCCGGAGCCGGATTCGCGGGTAATCGCCCAGACCTGGACGGATTTGTCGAATACAAACCCCGCGGGCGGTTCGCCGTCGTTGACGCCGTCGTTGACGTCCTTGCACGCAAAGAACGCGACCGCGGTTAAAACCGCCATCAGCCCGACGAGCAAGGTTTTGCCGAAATGTTTTTTCATGATGCGCTTCTCCTTTTTTTTGAGCCCGTTTCCTATGTGAATACAGGCTCTTTCTTTAATGTATACAGGATACCATACGCGTGAAAATAAATAAACATAGGGTGTGTAAAGGTTTTGTAAATTTTATGTAAAGCCGGTCGGGGCAACTTTTGCGCCGCGCCCCTTTCAAAAACTTTTGACATTAAAAAAAGGCGCGTTGTTTATACAACGCGCCTTTTTGCCCAAAT
>JAISFM010000139.1 GCA_031263605.1 Clostridiales bacterium
GGTGTTTGTCGTATAGCATTAGCGCGCTCTTCCCTTTTAGGTACCCCATAAATTCCGACACGCTCATCTTCGGCGGTATCTTCACGCATATGTGTTCGTGATCCACGCATACCCTACCCTCGCTTATCTCCACTCCCTTGTACTTGCACAGCGTCCTTATGTTTTCCCGTATGTCTGCCCGCACTTCCCCATACAGCCGCTTTTGCCTGTACTTCGGTTTTCTACTATCCTTTTCGCTTCTGCTTACTCTATTCTCTCCGGCTACCGCCGGAGGTTTCTTGTTCCAATGACTTTCAAATGAAAAGATAAGATCGAAATTGATATTGTGAATTGCGCATTGTGAATTACAAGATCAATATAACGACTGCGCCCGCGCCGAGCAGGCCCAATTTCCAATACAGCGGCGCAAACTTTTTTTTATCGGCGAGCGTTTGTTTGTGATACTCGTCGAACGCGGCGCGGAAACCGGCCGCCGACCCGATTTGATTTTCGGCGTCGCTTTTCCCCAAGCCGTTGAAAAAAGCGAGTACCGCGTCGTATTCCGTCGGGCGCAGCGAGCCGCGCGGCAACGCGGCCCACAAATTTTTTTCGTCGATTGCGTCGTCCGCGCCGATCAAGTCCCCCGCCGCCTTTAATTGCGCGGCCAGCGCGCTCTTAAAAGCGGCGGCGTATTTCTCAAAAATCAGCGGGAGCGGCGCGCGCATAAATCCGATTTCGCCCGCCAAAGACCGGCAAAACAGCACGAGTTCGGAAAAATACAACTCCCGTTCCGCGTATTTTTTCGAGGCCTTAAAGCCGTAATGCGCGGACAAACCGAACACGGCGGCGGCGATAAGCACTTTTACAAACGCAAGCATTTTTTATTTTAGGGAATAGTGGATAGGGAATAGGAAATAGTGATTAGTGATTAGTGGTTAGTGTCGGTCGGAGTACATTGCACCCAAAGTCCTGTCATTCTGAACGCAGTGAAGAATCTCAACCGATGTCATTTGTCATTGCGAAGAGCGCGAACGCCCCTTTTGTCATTAGAGTTGCAGCGAAATGAATACGGGGTCATTGCGAAGAGCGCAAATGCCCCTTTTGTCATTGCGAGGAGCGCAAAGCGCGACGCGGCAATCTCTATCGAACAGAGGAACGCCCCGCGCTTTCCTCTCATTTCTCATGCGCTTTCCTCTCTCATTCCAAACGCGCTTTCCTGTCATTCTGAATGCCGTGAAGAATCGCAATCGATGTCATTGCGAAGAGCGCGAACGCCCCTTTTGTCATTGCGAGGAGCGCGAAGCGCGACGCAGCAATCTCTACCAAACAGAGGAAACGCCCCGCGCCTTCCTCTCTCATTCCGAACGCGCTTTCCCGTCATTTCGAGCGAAGTCGAGAAATCTCCCACCGCATTGCGCAATGCCCTCTATCCGCCCCTATTCCCTATCCACTATTTCCTATTCCCTCCCCCTATCCCCTAATATACCCTGCCGAACTGTTCGTCATATACCCCCTCGCAGGTACCGGGGCCGCGCCGATTGCTCAAAACGACGAAACGGCTGAACAGGCGTTTTTTGAGGACGCTCTCGAACGCGGGCTTTAAATTCAAATCCAAATGATCGAAAGCGTGCGTGCTGGCGATGATTTTCACGCCCGCCGCGATCGCGCCGGCGGCGGCCTCCACGTCGGCGGGGTTGGCGAGTTCGTCGGTAATGATTACGTCGGGGCGCATCGAGCGGATACCTTGCTCGAAACCGTACCCCTTCCCGCAGTTGGTCATGACGTCGCCGGTCGGCCCCGTGTCCAGTTGGGCGACGCCCGCCGATACCGCGGCGATTTCGCCGCGCTCGTCCAGTATCAGAATGTTAGGCGGCGGCGACAACCGCGCCAGTTGGCAGGCGACGTCCCGCAGCCACGTGGTTTTGCCCGCCCCCGGCGGCGAGACGATCAGCGTATTGTAAATCTGCTTGTCCGCGATGTATTTAAAACAATTCAAGGAGCAGTTTTTGACCTCGTGCGGAATGCGGACGTTGACCGAGGTAAAGTTTTTGACGGTCTTGACCGCGCCGTTTTCGATCACCAATTCCCCGCAAATCCCCAGCCGAATCCCGCCCGCGATCGTGATAAAACTCTGTTTGATTTGCTCGTTGAATACGTACAGCGAATGCTCGCTCGCGCGGAAAACGATATTTTCAACGGCTTTTCGATCCAACACGTAAGCCTTGTCCCCGTCCTCCGACGCCCCGTCCGGCGTCAAATACAAATACCGCCCGCAATAGTTGAGCATGACCGGCTTTTGGGAGCGCAGGCGTATCTCATAAAGTTTCTCCAAATTCAATTTTTCCCGCAAAACCGCCAAAACAGTTTGAGGCAGGATTTTTTCCAGCATACTGTATAATATGAGGAAATTTCGGGCGTTATGCCGGAAGCAGGTTTCTGTGTATGCCCCCGTTTTAAACGCGGTACATCCGTCAATACTTATCGGTATGAATATGATTTCATCTTGGGTTGATTTTATCCTGTCGCGAACCGTCATTTTTGTGCTGGCCTTTATTTGGATCCGTTTCTATGCGGACGGGATATGGGTCGCCGTGTTCGCGGCGTTGGCCGTCACTGTATTGTGCAGTATGGTTTTATCCTTTTTGTCGCGCCGTAAAAAGAGAAAAAAGGATTTGACAGGAAAGGATCTCAAACACGCCGAAACGGTCATGACACAGTTGATGTTCATGGAAAACGCGCGGGTATTGGCCTTTTTCGCGGAATTTTTGAAAAAACATTACCGCTGTATGGCCACCGGCGAATGCGTGCTCGCCGAAACCGGCGCGGAAGCCACGTTGATTTTTACCTCGTTCAGGCACGAGCCTTTGTCCCCCGACGGCCTCGCCCGAATCTATATCGCCGCCGGAAAATATTCGGCCGACAAAATCTTGATTTTTACCAACGGCTTCGCCCCCGCCGCCGCGGACGCGGCGCGGCGGTTCGCCAAGCCCCGCGTTATTTTGCAGAACGCCGCCGACACCTATAAATTCCTCAAAACCTATGAAACATTCCCCGACGTTACCGTCAAGTTAAACCCGCCGAAAAACCGCAAGAAATTCAAGGTTCTGTTGGCGGTCGCCCTTGCCCACCGCAATGCCAAGGGTTATTTGTTCGGCGCGCTGTTCATGGTTTTCGGCAGTTTCTTTATCCGCTATAACCTGTATTATCTGATCAGCGCGAGCGCATTCATGACCTTAGCCTTGTTATGCCGCGTCAATTTCAAGTTTAAAAGCGAATTGACCGAGGAAAAGGTCATTTGAACGGTCATGCCTGCGCCGACGAGTATCCCGTCTCCCTGCGCGGGTTTCCGCATGTTAAAAACACGCGTATATAATCGCATACCTATCCGCCCGATTGCAATACCCAATCCCCGCTTTTGTGAAATCTGTCCCCTTACTTCGTAAATACACGAAGTGCCCCTTGACGAAACCCCCAATCTATGGTATACTGTACTTGTTTCCAAGCCTCGCGCGGTTTTTCTCCAAGGCGAGCCCTATCGCGCCTTGATAGCCTGTATGAAAACGCGCCCGCTACCCGACTGCGCCCCCCGTTTCGATTCGTTTAGCCCACGCATAAAGACCCGCCGAAAATTCAGCGCGAGGTTCGGAAGCAAGCCTACCGTTTAAAAAGGAAGCGCACCCTATGCCCAAAGACCTGAATATCGCGTTGAGCAACGATAAAATTCTCGACAAGGTCGCCGCCGCGCTAGATTCCAAGACGCGCCGCCGCATCTTAAACATGGTCACCAACGAGCCGTGCAGTATCTCCGACATCTCCGAAAAATTGAACATGCCGCTTTCCACGCTGAGCGCGCATATCAAACTGCTCGAAGAGGCTTTTTTGGTGTCGGTCAGCGTCAATATTTCCACGCGCGGGCGGGAAAAATTGGTCGCGCGCGGCGTCAACAACGTCAACATCAACCTGATCCCGCCCGTCAAGGCGATGGGCAAAACGTATGTATTCCGTATCCCGCTGGGCAGTTACACCGACTGCGCCGTGCAGACAAGTTGCGGCCTCGCCGACGAGAACGGGATCGTCATCAACGACGACAACCCCTCGGCCTTCTACGCCCCCGAACGGTTGAGCGCGCAAATCCTTTGGTTCTCCGCCGGATACGTCGAGTACCGCGTCCCCAACTACATGCTGAAAGGCAAAACCTTGGACAGCGTCCTGATCACCTGTGAAATTTGTTCCGAATGCCCGAATTACAACGTCGAATGGAAATCGGACATCACTTTTTGGTTAAACGGCGCCGAGGTCTGCACCTACGAATCCCCCGGCGACATGGGCGGCCGGCACGGCATCCTCACTCCGCCGAACTGGTCGCATCTGGCCTCGCAATTCGGCTTTTTAAAAAACGTCCTCGTCAACGGCGAAGGCGCTTATCTTGACCATTACCGCGCTTCCGGCGTTACAATCCAAAAATTGAATTTGCAGGAGTCCGACTACATCCGCCTGAAAATAGGCGTCAAGCCCGACGCGCGGCACCCCGGCGGCGTCAACCTTTTCGGCGCGAAATTCGGCGACTTCCCCCAAGGCCTCGACCTCAAATTGCATTGCTTCGATTGACGATCCTATGCCGCCTTTATCCCCGACTGATAAAATATGCGCCGCTTCTTTCTTTAACACCGCATTCCTACGCAACTTGACATGTTTCAATACCGCTGTTTTACGGGGAGTGTACGGAAAGCATTGTTCATTAATTCATATTCGCAATAGAGTTTCGCGGAGAGGTTTCATAACAACTCTATCGGCGCATCCCTCGGAAGGGTTGTCAAGGGGATTTTTAACGGTTGTGATTCTTCACTTCGTTCAGAATGACAGGACTTAATCGAATATGCGGGGGATTTCTCGACTTCGATCAGATCATGTCAGATCATGACAGGGCTTTGGGCGCAATGTTTTTTATCCTTATCTTTTATCTTTTACCTTTTATCTTACCTTTGCATTATATCATGCGTTTTTTCACAATGTCAATACTTCAATGATCAAATGTTTAAATAAAGTTTCATATTTAAAGCAGGTTCTCGTACATCGCTTTTAGTTTCAGCGCGTCCTCGGCCATGTTTTCGCGGGATTCGCAAATCACGACGGGCTCCATTTTGTATTCTTTCAGCAAGCCCGCAAGCGGCTCAAAATCCGGCCCGTAAACCGTGTCGGTTAGGTCGAGATGACGGATCTCCCCCGCTTGGCCGTATTGGATTTTGGAAAAGTGAATGTGCATGAAACGCGCTTGGCGTTCCGTCAAACGGGAAAATACATAATCCAAAATTTTGCGGTAGTCCCCCGCCGACTTCAACGACCCGCCGTAATAGGCATTGATATGCCCCCAATCGAACGTCGGAATCAGGCGTTCGCCGTCCAAACGGCACATTTCGCAGATTTCCTCGCAGGTGCCGAGTTGGCCCTTTTTGCCCATCGTTTCGGGGCAGAGGATATAGCCCGAATAACCCCCGCCGTCCAAACGTTTCAACAGGGCCTCCGTGCGCTTTAACGCCAGTTGCAGCGCGGCGGCGCGCCCCTTGGACGCGCTGCCGGGATGAAAGACTATGCGCTCGCCCCCCATCGGCTTGACCGCCTCAATACACCGCTCGATGTAACCGAACGATTTGACGACTTCCTCGTCGCTCTCGTGCGCGAGGTTGATATAATAAGGCGCGTGGCAGGAAAGCGCAATATCGTATTCGCGCATTTCCGCGCCGATCTTTTCCGCCGTTGCTTGGGAAATGCTCACGCCGCGCCCGAAAGAATATTCATAGGCGTTCAGCCCTTTGTCGCGCAGCCATTTCGCCGCCTCCGGCGTGTGCTTGTGACCCTCGGCGTAAAACGACGCGGAGTGGCCCGACGGCCCGAAACGTATCATGGTTTTATGCTCCTTTATTTTACTTTGTTTTAATTGAGAAGTGCAGGATAATTAGAAGTGAAAATTGAGAATTGAGAGTTGAGAAGTATGGACCTGTCGCAAAACAACTTTTATTATGCTGAATGTTTCTTGCCCGCCGACCGGCTTGTTTTACGAACATTCGACAACACTTCTCAATTTTCAATTTTCAATTTCCAATTTGTTCTTCCATCGCGCGCCTTGCCGCCGCGTCGGCGTCCAATTGCGCGCGCAGCGCGTCCGGCCCGCCGAACGTTTGCACGGGGCGCATGTAGCGTAAAAACTCCACCTTGACATCCCGCCCGTACAAGTCTTTATTATAGTCAAGCAAATGGGTTTCGATACCGTATGAGCCGATCCCGAACGTCGGCTTGCCGCCCGCGTTGGTGACCGAGGCGTAAACCGCGCCGCCCACCGCCGTCCGCGTGGCGTATACGCCGTCCTTTATCCGCAGTTTGCCCGACGGAACGGGCAAATTGGCCGTGGGGTAGGAAAGCCGCCGCCCGAGTGCCCTGCCGCGCTCGACGCGCCCGCGCGCCGAATACGGCGCGCCCAAAAAAAGGTTGGCCGCCTCGACGTCGCCCTTTTGCAAAAATTCGCGCACCGCCGTGCTGGACACCTTGACGCCGTTTTCCGTGACGAACGGGACGACGCGGAACGGAATGCCGCGCAGGGCGCAATAGCGGGACAGCCCGGCGGCGTCGCCCCCGCCGCCGAAACCGTATGTATAATCCGGGCCGCAGGCAAGCGCGGCGACGTCGAACGATTTTGTCAGCGTTTCCAAAAACGCGTCGGCCGGCAAGCGCATGAATTCCTTTGAAAAGGCCGCGGCGACGACCGCTTGGACGCCGATTTCCGCGAGCAGGGCGACCCTCTCGCCGAACGTATAAATCAATTTGTCTTTTTGCCCCAAAACCGCGAACGGATCGTTGTCGAACGTGAACGCCGCGCCGATAGCGTTCGTTTCCCTCGCGGATTCCGCCGCGCTCCGCAAAATGGCGCGGTGCCCCAAATGCGCGCAATCGAAAAAGCCCAGCGCGAGCGACAGGCGGACGGGATATGGGGTGTTGAAACGAAGGACTTGCATATTGTTAAATTGAGAATGGAGAAGTGTCGGATAGGAAATTGAGAATTGAGAAGTGAGAATTGAGAAGTGTCGGACAGGAAATTGAGAAGTGAAAATTGAGAATTGAGAAGTGTCGGATGCTGTCGCAAAAAACAACTTTTATTATGCTATATGTTTCTTGCCCGCCGACCGGCCTTGTCCTACGGAAAGCCGACCGAACTTCTCAATTTTCAATTCTCAATTCTCTATTCCCTTATCGCTTCCGCGACCCATTCGACCGATACCAACGCCGCGGCGGGGGCGGCGGCGATTTCATCCAATGTCCGCGCGTCCCCGATGTGGAAACAGCCGCTCCGCGTGCGCGTGAGTGCGCTCATCACGCAGTGCGTGCCCAACGCCGCGCCCAAATCCCGCGCCAGCGCGCGAATGTATGTCCCGCCGCCGCAAAGGACGCGGAACGTATACGCGCCGCGCCGAGCGGCGGAACCGCCCGCCGAATCGGGCGCGGCATTCGCGGCACTCGGCAATTCGTATTCGCAAACGCCGATCCCCTCGGGCGCGGCATTCGCGGGGCACAGCAATTCGTATTCGTAAACGTCGATCTCCACGGGCTTTAAGTTCGTTTCCTGCCCGCGCCGCGCCAAATCGTAAGCCCGCGCGCCGTTTACGGACTTCGCGCTGTAATCGGGCGGCAGTTGGGAAATGCGGCCGATAAACGACGGCAGCGCGGCCTCGATTTCGGTTTTAGCGGGAATGCGCCCGCCGGATTGCGTAATTTGCCCGGTCGTGTCCAGCGTGTCGGTGGAAATCCCGAACGTAAATTCCGCGACGTATTCCTTTTTTTTCGCCCGCAGAGCGTCGAACATCCGGGTCGCCGGCCGCCCCGCCGCGATCGGCAGCACGCCCTCGGCCATCGGGTCCAACGTCCCCATATGCCCCAAACCTTTTTGATTCAGGATACGCTTTAACCGCCCGACGACCGCCGCGCTTGTCATGCCTTTCGGCTTATTGACGTTGAAAAACCCGATGTACATAATGCAACGCAGGGAAGAGGGCGATAGATAAGAGGTAAGAGGGAAATTGAGAATTGAGAATGGAAAATTGAGAAGTGTCGGATGCTGTCGCAAGAAATAACTTTTATTATGCTGTATGTTTCTTACCCGCCGACCGGCTTGCCCCGGCGGAAATTCGACCGAACTTCTCAATTCTCAATTCTCAATCTCAATTCCGGCGGCGGCCGCCGCCTCTTTTACCTCTCCCCTTCCCTTATCCGATCAAAACAATCCTGTCCAGCCCAAACTTGACCAAGTTGTAGGCGGGGGTGAAATCGGGGGACGCGCCGCCTTGCCACGAGTTGCGGAAATTGAAGTGGCCGGGGTTGACCCCTTTCGGCTCGGGATCGCGCTTGCAGTGGTGCGGGCCCAGTTGGTTGCGCATGGAGGACGTTATCTCGATCTCTATGTCGCTGCGCCCCTTTTTAAGCGGTGCCGGCAACTCTAAAACGCCGTCCAGCATGAGTTCGCCCGCCGGCTCGCCGTTGACGCGGACGGCGGCGGTCATGTACCGCCCCTCTAACCGCAAAGCCGCGCGGGGGAGTTCCTTCTCCAATTCGACGCTCCCCGCGAGCACGGCCGCGCCCGCGAAGTTCGGATAGCCTTTTTCCTGCAAATCCGCCGTCCCGCGCGCGCCGCCCTCTTTCACGATTTCGCGCGCGCCGTTCACAGCGAACGGGCCGATCAGGTACGCGCTCTCGATCTCCGTGTCGATCGCCAGACAATTTATCAAGGACTCCAATACGTCGCGGCCGTAAAGAGTCGGGCGCACCTGCGGCTTTTGGAAATAGTCCATGCGGACGGTAAACTCGTTCACGCCGGTTTTCAGCGCGCCCGATACGCCGCACTCCAAAAAGTACGCGTCCCACGCGCTTTGCTCCGTTTTCAAATCCGCGCCGTTCAGTTGCGCGGAGGTGTTTTTGTTCCGCTCGAACCGTATCCGCGCCCGCTCCGGCGCGTCCGCAACCGTAAATTCGTACTTGACCCACAGCGGGCCCGCATAGCCCTCCTTGATCAGAAGTTCGTTCAAATACTGCGCGTAATACGGCTCCGACCACGCTTTCCCGTCCTTTGAAAAGCGGGCGAAGTCCAGCGTCAGCGCGTTGTCGCCCGCCGACGCGAGGGCGAATTGACCCGTAATGTCGGTTTCCGGCCGCGCCTCCGCTTTCCGCGCCCGCGCGCCCGGCTCCAATTTCAGCATCACCGAGGACATCGGCGGGATTTCAAGGGGCGAAACGCCTTCCCGCAACTCCGCGCCCCGCAAATCGACGATTCTGTACCCGCCGCCGTACTCCGCGGCCGCCGTTTCGGTCTCCGAGGAGTTGACGATATACAGGAACTCCCCGATCTCCCCCGACCGCCGCGAGGCGGAAACGTCCCCGCCGGATACCCTCAAATCGAACGCGGGGCGTATGTCCGCCAAAGCGCAGTTGCCCCGCAACCCGACGTCCTTTAAAACGGCGTTTTCCCGAACCGGCGGCGCGTCCGTAAAACACAGTTTCCCGCCCGCCGCCGCGAAATCCGCGAGCAGTTTGACCGTCGCGCTCTCCATGCTTTCCATTCTCGGCACGACGACGCGCGTGTAGCGGCACTTCCCGACGGTTATAGCCCCGCCGTCAGCCTTGCCGCGCTCCCGCAGGATGCGCTCGTCGCCGTAATGGTATTGGACAAGCCCCGCCGACAGGGTTTTCGTTAAATCCAAAAAAGAATCCTCGGTTTCGCGGATGCTAACGTAATCCTCCTCGCGCCGGTAGGTCATGTACGCCGACCGGATCGGGTGGATAAACAAGGTGTCGGCGCATTCGGCCGTATTGCAAAGGATATAGGAAAGGCGTTTGAAATAGTCGTTGAACGGTTTGGAGCCGTTGATCCATACGTTGTGCGCGGAGAACGAGGGCGGGTAGTCGCTCTTGCCCTGCCCTTTCAAACTGTACGAAACCAAATGCTGGCACATCGTGTTGACCCCGTTGACGTATTGAAATTCGGCGATCCGGCGCAACTCGCGCGGCGTCGTGTCCCACCCGCTGCAACCGTAGGTCTCCGTCAGCACCCGCTTTTTCCCGAATTGCTGCGCGACGCTGCCGGCCTGCCTCGGGCTCGCGGCGGCTTCCCGCCCGACTAAACGCCCCAACCAATCTATGCCCGGGACATGCTCGTATTCGTAACTCGGCATCGCGCCCGCGCAGCACCACAGTTGCCCGCTCAAAGTCGTTTCTTCGACCGTGTGCCCCGTCAGCATACAGTTGTGCCCCTCGCACCAGTCGTAGAGGCGTTTATAGAAAACCTCGGTGTACAGCGTATTCAGCAAGGAGAAGTAGTTGTACCGGAATAATTTAGAATCATCCCCGTCGGTGAACAGGTAAATCAAGCCGTCGTATATGTCGCCGCCGTAGGCTTTTTCCCACGCGGCGGGCAATACGCGCGAAAAGGCGGCCGCATAGCGGAAGTACTGCGGCTCGTCGGTGAAAAAGCCCTCCAATTCCCTGCCGAAACTGTCCGGGAACCGTTTGTAATATTCCTCGTGCGTCGCCCCGATAAATTCGGATACCACCCTTTCGTTCAAAATATCGGCGTAGCACGGGTGGTCGTGAATGTAAAGGCAGTGATACCGCGCGGCTTTGCCGCCGGGCTTTAACCGTTCCGCCCTGCCGCCCGCCATCGCGTACACCGCGCTTGCGGCGGGGTCGAACGCGTCCTTAACCCCGTAGGTTATATATTGCGCGTAGTTGCCCGGCTTTAACAGGCTGCCCCCCGCGAAACCGCTCGGCCAGCCGTTCTCGTCGTAGCCCCACGCCCGCATACCGAGTTCCCGCGCTTCCCGCAAACACGCGCGGACGCAGTCGAACCATGCGTCCGACAGGTACGCCGTCCGCAATCCCGTGCGCGCGTGCATGATGAAACCGTCGATCCCCTGTTCCTTGAACGCGCGAATCTGCCGGATCAGTTCCTTCGGGTCCAGTTCGTTGTTCCACGACCAAAACGGCAAACTCGTGTAGTCCTTTAAATCGCCTTTTAAGGCTTTTTGCAAATCCATGTACGGCTCCTTTTAAAGTGAAAAATTGGAGGGAAGAGGGAAGAGGTTAGGTAATAAGTAAGAGGTAAGAGGTAAGAGGTAAGAGGTAAGAGGTAAGAGGTAAGAGGTAAGAGGTAAGAGGTAAGAGGTAAGAGGTAAATTGAGAAGTAAGGAATGAAAGTTGAAAGTTTCGGACGCTGACGCAAATCGAAACTTTGAATTGCTCTATGTTTCTTGCCCGCGAGCGGAAACTTTTTAGCGCAAACGCCTATCCTTTAACTTTCAACTTTCAACTTATAACACGACCGCCCCGCCGCCATAGGCGGCGCCCCTCCGAAGGGGGGAATTTTTTAACGGTTAGGATTCCTTCACGGCAACCGGAATGACAACATCGAGCGCGCAATGTCACCCGACCGACACTATTCCCTATCCACTATTCCCTATTCCCTTTTACCTTTTACCTCTTACCTCTTACCTTTCATCTAAACCGATCTCTTCCCCGACGGCTCGCAAAATCTTGTCCTCGACGCCGTAGTATTCGCCTTGGATCTGGCAGCCCGCCGCCTGCGCGTGGCCGCCGCCGCCGAAACGGGACGCCGCCTCGGCCACATTGACCGGCGCTTTGCTCCGCAAACTGACTTTATAGCGGTTCGCGCCGGTTTCATGGATCATAAGCCCGACGAGAACCCCTTTTAAATTGATCGCGTAATCAACGAACCCCTCCGTGTCGTAGGGCTTGCAATCGTACATTTTCAGCATGTCCCGCGTGACGCGCAGCACCGCGACCCGGCCGCCCTCGCGCAAAGACAGCGCGGACAGCACGGCCGCCAACAGTTTGATTCGGTTGAGCGTGGTTTCCTTATAGAGTTTATCGGCGACGGCGGCAACATCCACGCCGAAGGACACGAGGTCGGCGGCGGCGCGGAACGTGGACGGCGCGGTGTTGCCGTGGGTGAAATTGCCGGTGTCGGTGGAAACGCCGACGTACAGGCAAAGCGCGGACAGCCGCCCGAGCGCGCCGCCCGTGATTTCCCGAATCACGCGCAGCATGATTTCCCCGGTGCTGGACGCGGCCGGCAAAATGCAGTTCACCGCGCCGAAACCCGGGTTGGTGACGTGATGGTCGATCACGACGGTATTTTTCGCTTTCAGAAACTCCCTTTCGTAACGCCCCAAACGCGGCGGGTCGGCGCAGTCCACGGCGACCATCAGATCGTACGGGCCCTTTACGTCGACGAAAGGGACGACGTCCCCGCGGTTGGGGAACACGTCGTAATAGTCGGAAATTTCCGAATCGCAATAGACGTCGGCCTTGTCCCCCAAGGCGGCTTTCAAGCCGAGGCCCGATCCCAAGGTGTCGCCGTCGGGGCGCGTGTGGCAGAAAATAGCGACGCGCTCGGCGTTCTTAATGGCCGAGGCCGCTTTTTTGATGAGTTCGGTTTCGTTCATAAATCAGATGAAATGCAAGATACAATCAGATCATGTAAGATGTAAGATGGAAGGTGGTCGGATAGAGTAAAAATCAATAGCAGGCAGATATTTCAATACTCCCGCGCGAGAAACGCGCGACAATCCATCTTACATCTTACATCTTCCATTCCGTCTGATTGCATCTTGCACAGTCGTTATTTTTCCTCTTTGTTTTTTATATCGGACAGCAATTTGTCAATCCTTTCCCCGTAGTCCAGACTCTCGTCCAAAACGTATTGCAAAACCGGGATTTGCCGGATATGGGGGACGCGCCGCGCCAACTCGCGCCGGATAAAGCCCGCGCCCGACCGGACCGCTTCCAGATTTTCCATCTTTTTTTCGCGCGTCGCCGAATAGACGCTCAAAAACACCTTGCCCGTCCGCAAGTCGGCGTCCACGCTGACGGCGGTCACGCTGACCATGTCGGTCAAGCGCGGGTCCTTGACCTCGCGCAGGATTTCGGTCAGTTGCCGCTGAAATTCGGCGTTGACGCGCTGAATGCGATAGTTACCCATTTGCGTCGGTTCTCCTTTTGAGAATTGAAAGTTGAAAGTTGAAAAGTTAAGGATAGATAAGAGGGAAGAGGGAATAGTGGATAGTGTCGGTCGGGGGACTTTGAGCGAAAACCTGTCATTAGAGTTGTTGCGAAACCTAAACGCGAAAAGATTTACAAGGGACTTTGGCGTACAGGTAAGATAAAAATCGCACGATTAGGTCGCGCTTTTTCACTCCGTTCAGAATGACAGATTTTCGCGCAATGCTCTTTTTATCCGAATTTATTATTTATTCTCTATTCTTTATTATTTGATAAATAATAGATTAGGTTGGGATTCCTCACTCCGTTCAGAATGACAGGACTTAATCGAATATGCGGGAGATTTCTCGACTGCGCTCGAAATGACAAGGATGGCGCGCAAAGTCCCCCGACCGACACTATTCCCTATCCACTATTCCCTATTCCCTAACTACCTATTCCCTAATTACCTATTCCTTCCCGTCAGTTCTTCCTCTCCAAACTGTACGCCTCGATAATATCGCCCTCTTTGAAGTCCCCGTAGTTCTCCACGCTGATGCCGCACTCGAAACCGGCCGCGACCTCTTTGGCGTCGTCCTTGAACCGTTTCAAGCCCGCTATATTCCCGTCGAATACGACGTCGCCGCCGCGCTTGACCCGCGCTTTCGCGCCGCGCTTGATGTTCCCGTCCAATATATAGGAGCCCGCGACCACGCCCACGCCCGTGATGTTGAACAGGTTGCGCACCTCGGCGTGGCCGTCGATCCGCTCGGCGTAAACCGGCGCGATCATGCCCTTTAAAGCCGCCGCCACGTCGTCGATCAATTCATAGATGATCTTATAGATCTTGACCGATACGCCGCCCTCCTCGGACAGGCTTTTGGCCTCGTTGTCGGCCTTGACGTTGAACGCCAAAATCCGCGCCTTCGCCGCGTCGGCCAACATCACGTCCGACTTGTTGACCGCGCCTACGCCCCCGTGAATGACCGCTAATTTAACTTCATCCTGCGGCAGTTTGGCGAGGGCCGCTTTGACCGCCTCGACGGAGCCTTGCGCGTCGGCCTTGACGACGACGTTTAAAACCTTGGCCGCCGCCTCGCCCGTGCGTTCCAGCATCTCCTCCAACGTGACCTTGTGCGCGGCCTGAACCTGCCCCGCTTTCAGTTTGTCGCGGCGTTCGCCGGTCAGCCGGCGCGAGAACTTTTCGTCCGCGACTACGTGCAGGACGTCGCCCGCGTCCGGCACCTCGGTAAAGCCTATCACCACGGCCGGCACCGACGGGCCGGCCTCTTTGATCGACTGCCCGTTCTCGTCAAACAGCGCGCGCACGCGCCCTCCGGCCGTGCCGGCGGCCACGGCGTCGCCGACCCTTAACGTGCCGTTCTGCACGATGACCGTCGCGATCGGCCCGCGCCCCTTGTCGAGTTGCGCCTCGATTACGGTGCCCTGCGCCTTGCGGGCGGGGTCGGCTTTCAATTCGTGCACCTCCGCGACAAGCAGGACGCTCTCCAACAATTTATCGAGCCCCGCGCCCGTCTTGGCCGAAACCGGCGTCATAATCGTGTCGCCGCCCCATTCCTCGGGCAGAATGCCGTGCTCGGAAAGTTGCTGTTTGATCCGGTCGGCGTCGGCCTGCGGTTTGTCCGTCTTGTTGATCGCCACGACGATCGGCACGCCCGCCGCCTTGACGTGGTTGACCGCCTCGACGGTCTGCGGCATCACGCCGTCGTCCGCCGCCACGACGATAATCGCCACGTCCGTCACCTTCGCGCCCCGCGCGCGCATCGCCGTAAAGGCCTCGTGGCCCGGCGTGTCGATAAAGGTAATCCGCTCGCCGCCCGACAGCACCGTGTACGCGCCGATATGCTGGGTGATGCCGCCCGCCTCGCCCTCCGCCACGCTGGTCTTGCGGATCGCGTCGAGCAGCGAGGTCTTGCCGTGGTCAACGTGCCCCATGACCGCGACGATCGGCGGCCGTTTGACCGCTTGGCCGTTCTCGGTTTTTTGAATGTCGGCCAACTCCTCTTCCTTGGTTTTGTCGAGGCGCAGTTCGATCGCGACGCCCAATTCGCCGGCCACCAATTCCATCGTCGGGAAGTCCACGACGCTGTTGATAGTGGCCATGATGCCCAGCGGCATCAACTGCTTGATGATCTCCCCGGCGGTCTTGCCGATCTTTTCGGACAGGATTTTGACCGTCAGGTTTTCGGTCGTGATCAAAGCCTTTTCGATGACGATCGGCCGGAAATTGTAATCGGGTTTGTCCTTTTTATTCTTGAATTTGCGGCTGCCCATGCGCTCCTCGCCCTCCGCGTAGGGCATCACATAGCCCTTGCGGATCAGCGTGCGCTTGTTCATCGCGCCTTTCTTTTCCTCCGGTTTGGAAGAGTCCTTTTTCTTGCCGTCGGCCGGCCGCGCCTTGTCGGGCGCGAGCCCCGCGGGAGCCTTGTACGCGCCGCCGACGCCGCCGCCGGGACGCGGCGCAAAGCCCGGGCGCGTTCCGGACGCGCCGCCGACGCCGCCGGGACGGGACCCGAACGCCGGGCGCGCCCCGGGCCGCGCGTCGCCCGCGTCGAAAGTCCGCGAGCGGATATTCGCGCCCGCGCCCGACGCGCCGCCCCGGGGCGGCTCCGCGAATTGCCCCAAGTCGATGACCCGCCTCGGCCTTTCGGGGGGCTTGCCTTTCGGAGGCCGCGCCGCCGCGGGCGCGGCAACGGGCGCGG
>JAISFM010000188.1 GCA_031263605.1 Clostridiales bacterium
ATGGAACGCGTCGGTTTCTCGCAGTACATAACGTGTTTATTAAAACTTTAATGGTTTCACGAAGCCTCCCCGCTTTTTAGGGAGGCTTTTTTTGTGTATCCCTATTTGACGGTTACAAAGATAAAAGGGAAAAGATAAAGGATTAGGTAATAAGTAATAAGTAATAGGTAATAAGTTCGGATATGGGACATAGCGCGCAATGCCATTTCTTTTGGTTTCAAAACGACTCTATTCTGAACGCAGTGAAGAATCCCAAACTATTTCGCATGTGCAACATGCGCGTTTTTTCATTGCAAAGCCGAGCGGGGCGGGAAGGGAGTGGACAAAAGAGCGTTGATACCGGTCATTGCGAGGAGCGCGACGCGCGACGCGGCAATCTCTGCAAAACACGAAACGCGCCTTTTTACATAGAGATTGCCGCGTCGGATGCTTCGCGTCCTCCTCGCAATGACAAGCCGAGTTTATGTTTTACGCTATTTGTCCGCTCCCGACACGAAAAAATGCTTGCATTATTTCCGAAAATAGTTTAAAATAATACGGAACGGCAAAAATAATATTGAGTTTTTTTCGTTTCGCCCGGAACGGCGGAAACAAATTGTAAAAGAACGGAAATAAATTTTTAACGATATAAAGGAGAACACATTCATGGCAGACAAACAAACCGTCAAAATCGGCATCAACGGCTTCGGCCGGATCGGCAGGCTTGTGCTGCGCGCGGCTTGCCAGAACAAGAACGTCCAAGTGGTCGGCATCAACGACCCGTTTCTGGATTTAGAGTATGCCAAATACATGCTCACCTACGACTCGGTGCACGGCCGTTTCAAGGGAACGGTCGAAGTCGCCGACGGCAAACTGGTCGTCAACGGCAAACCGATTTCTTTCTTTACGGAAAAGGATCCTTCCGCAATCGACTGGAAGTCCTGCGGCGCGGAGTACATCGCGGAATCGGCGGGCAAATTCACGGCGACGGCGGACGCGAGCCTGCACTTTAAAGGCGGCGCGAAAAAGGTCGTTGTGACCGCCCCGAGCAAGGACGCGAAAATGTTCGTCATGGGCGTCAACCACGAGGAGTACACAAAGGATTTAAAGGTCGTTTCCAACGCGAGTTGCACGACGAACTGCCTCGCGCCCTTGGCCAAAGTCATTCACGACAAATTCACGATTATCGAGGGCTTGATGACGACGGTGCATTCGACGACGGCTACGCAATTGACGGTGGACGGCCCCTCGAAAAAGGACTGGCGCGGCGGGCGTTCGGCGTCGGTCAACATCATTCCGTCCAGCACGGGCGCGGCCAAGGCGGTCGGCCAGGTCATACCCGACTTGAACGGCAAATTGACGGGCATGTCGATACGCGTGCCGACGGTGGACGTGTCGGTCGTGGACTTGACGTGCCGCGTTAAGAAGGCGGTCACCCGTGAAAAGATTGACGAGGCGATTCAAAAGGCGGCCAAATCGAAATTCAAAGGGATCATCAAATTCACGGCGGACGCGGTAGTCAGTTCGGATTTCATCGGCGAACCGTACCCCTGCATTTACGATTCCTCGGCGAGCATCCTGCTCAACGAGCATTTCATTAAATTAGTAGCGTGGTACGACAACGAGTGGGGCTATTCCAACAAGGTTGTGGATCTTATCACCCACATGGCGGCGGTAGACGCGCAATAAGGCTAAACGGCATATCTTTTAATGCAGAATGCAGAATTGTTGACCTGTCGAATTAATGATAAATGATAAATGATAAATGATTAATTGTTGACCTGTCGGGAAAGGGGCTTTAAGGGTGATTTATGTTTCTTGCCCGTGAGCAATGCCGCCTTAACGAATCCTATCCGAAATTAATCATTTATCATTAACCAATGTTTCTTACCCACAGGCAATACCGGTTTTAACAAGCCTTATCCGAAATTAATCATTAATTCTGCATTATCCTAAACTAAACAGGAGGAAATCATGTTAACTCTCAACCTCATCGCCGCCACCCTGCCGCAATGGGTGTCGGATACATTCAAATACGCGCGCATCGTGTTCGTTGCGCTTTTGATTTTACTGTCGATCGTGTTGATTGTCAGCGTTTTGATGCAACCCGCCAATCAAGAGGGCTTGGGCGCGATCAGCGGCGGTTCGGACACGTTCTTTTCAAAGAATAAGGGACGCACGCGCGAAGGCATGTTAAAGCGTTTGACGATTGTCTGCGCGGTGACGATGCTTGTGATTGCGATTTTGTACTTCATTTCTTTGCGCGTTGACGAAAGCACGGTTTCGCGGCCTGTGACGGAAACCGCAACGGAGATACTGCGGACGCTCTTATAGCAGAGCGTACACAGAGCGTTGCTGCCGCCGGTCATTAGAGTTGCGGCGAAATGAATACGGGGTCATTAGACTTGTTGCGAGGAGCGCGGACGCCCCGCGTGTCATTGCGAGGAGCGCGAAAGCGCGACGCGGCAATCTCTACCAAACACGAAACGCGCCGCGACGTTATTTGCCCATTCCCTGCTTATCCACATCATGTTCAAAAGGCGGACGGGATAAAAACCGTCCGCCTTTTTTGTCAGCGGCATAGTAACAACGCTATTATCACAGTTAAAAGTTTTTGGGAAAGGTTTGGAAAACCCCCACCCCAAAACCCACCCAACCCCACTCACCCCACCCCAACCGAAACTATGTTAAAATACGGAAATCAAACGAATAGAATAGCGGAGAGCAAGGGCTTTGCGGCCGCGTTCCCGAAAAGGGCGGCGGACGCGGCCAAACGCCTGCCCGCCAAAATCGACAAAGCGGACTATCCGAACAGGCGCGACTTGACGGGGGACTTGATCATAACGATCGACGGCGACACGGCAAGGGACTTCGACGACGCGGTGTCGCTGACCGTGGAATACGGCGTGTATACATTGGGCGTGCATATAGCCGACGTCGCCGAATTTGTCCGCGCCCGCGCGCCCCTCGACGACGAGGCCTTGAACCGCGCCACCAGCGTCTATTTCCCCGGCGAGGCGCGCCCCATGCTGCCGCGCGAACTGTCCGACGAATTGTGCTCCCTCAAACCCGACGAGGACCGGCTGTGCCTGTCCGTCGCGATGGACGTCGATTGCGAAGGGCGCGTAACGCGGTACGAGATTTTCGAGAGCGTGATTCACAGCCGCGAGCGCATGACCTACCGCAAAGCCGACCAAATTTTGGTGGGCGACCCCGAAAGCGTCAAACGGTACAGGCATATCGCCCCCATGCTGCGCGACATGCGGACGCTGATGGGGATTCTGAACAAACGGCGCGCGGCGCGCGGCAGCGTGGACTTCGACCTGCCCGAAAGCGAAATCACGCTGAACGAAAAGGGCGAGGTAATCGGCCTCGAACGCGCGCCCCGCAACGACGCGAACAAACTGATCGAGGAGTTCATGCTGCTGTGTAACGAGACGGTCGCGCGCCACGCCCGCAAGCGGCGGCTGCCCTTCGTCTACCGCGTGCACGAGCCGCCTTCCGCGGAAAAATCCGAGGCGTTCTACGCGTTCTGCGAGGGGCTCGGCTCGTTCAAGGGCGTCAAGCGCGGCAAGCCGCTGACCAGCCAAAATCTGGCGGCGATTTTAAAACAGGCGGCCGGCACGCCCTACGCCGGTTTGATTGACAAAGTGGCGTTGCGGTCGATGATGAAGGCCAAATACAAGCCGGTCAACGAGGGGCATTTCGGTCTGGCGGCCGAGTTTTACTGTCATTTCACGTCGCCGATTCGGCGGTATCCCGACCTGTTCGTCCACCGCGTGTTAAAGGCCGATTTGCGCGGGGAGTTGGACAAGGCGAAAACGGCGTCCTTCAAATCGTTCGCGGGCGAGGCGGCCGACCGGAGCAGCGAGCGCGAAACGGCGGCGGAACACGCCGAGCGTTCCGTGGACGACCTTTACAAGGCCGTTTATATGAAACGGCATTTAGGCGACGAGTTCGACGCGGTCATCAGCGGCGTGACATCGTTCGGGATATTCGCGGAACTGGCCAACACCGCCGAGGGCTTGATTTGGCTCGAAAATTTAGAGGGCGGCCTGAAATTCATTGAGGACAAATACCTTTTATACGGCAAAAAAGCCTCCTATCGCATGGGCGACAAAATCCGAATTAAGGTAGTGCGCTGCGACACAGAGAACGGCAAAATCGAATTTGTGAAAGTTTAGAAATGTTGCGGGGGAACTTTTTTGTCAAAACGACGCGGGGGAAACTTTTTGAAAAAAGTTTTC
>JAISFM010000217.1 GCA_031263605.1 Clostridiales bacterium
CGAATTTATGGCGGATGTCCTACTATCTGCTCTATGAAAAACCTGCCAAATATTTTAATGCGTAAACCCTGTTCCCCCCCCGCTCCCCCGCCAACCAGTTGAGTTTAGCGCGAAATTGGTGTATACTTTAACGGCAAAGGCGCGGGCAGGGCGACGGGCGCGGCGTATTGCGGCGCGCATTTGCCGTTAAAATGGATACCGTATTCAAAACATTAAAAAAAGATGTCATCCTGTTCGACGGCGGCATGGGCACTGAATTGATGAAGCGTTTGGGGAAACCCGAAATCAGCCCGTGGGAAAATTTGCTGCACCCCGAAACCGTCGTCGGAATACACAAAGATTATTGCGCGGCAGGCTGCGACGTCCTGACCGCCAACACGTTCGGTGCGTATGCGTTGAAAGCGCGCGGCCGGTTCGACGCGGACGCCGCCGCAAGGCGCGCTATCGGCAACGCGCAGGCGGCTCTGTCGGCGTTTCCGGATAAAAAACGGCTGATCGCGCTGGATGTCGGGTCGTTGGGCGCGTTGATCGAGCCTTACGGGGATCTATCCGAAACGGAAGCGTTCGACAATTTCGCGCGGTTGATAAAGAGCGGGGCGGGCGCGGATTTCATTTGCATAGAAACGATGTCCGATCTCAACGAATGCCGCATCGCCCTCGAAGCCGCGCGCGCGGCGGGCGGCCTTCCCGTCGTCGTTTCCATGACGTTCGACGAGCGCGGCCGGACTTTTATGGGCGCGACAATCGAGCAGTTTGCGGAATTGGCCGGAGCGTTCCGCGTCGCCGCGGCGGGGTTTAATTGCGGTTTGCCGCCGGAAAAGTTCCCGCCGCTTGTACGGGAATGGAAACGGCGCAGCGGCCTGCCGCTCATCGTCCGGCCCAACGCGGACGCGGCGACGGCGGTCGAAGATTTTGCAAAAGAGGCGGCGGCCTTGGTCGAAGCGGGCGTCCCTGTCATAGGCGGGTGCTGCGGCACGGGGCCGGAGCATATAAAGGCGTTGCGGGAACGCTTGCGGGAATTGAGAATTGAAAATTAAAAGTTAAGGATGCCGACGCAAATCGGAACTTTTATTAAATTTCAAGGGAGTGTATAACCGCATTGTTGCTGTCATGAGAGTTGCAGCGAAATCAACATGCGGCGGCCATGCGCGCCTTTTAATTCCGCTGCAATTCATTAGAGTTGCAACGAAATGAATACGCGGTCATTGCGAGGAGCGCGAACGCCCCTTTTGTCATTGCGAGGAGCGCGAAGCGCGACGCGACAATCTCTACCAAACACACGAACGCCCCGCGCACAATTCCCCCGACCGACACTGTGGACTGATTTCGTCATTGCGAGGAGCGCGAACGCCCCGCGTGTCATTGCGAGGAGCGCGAAGCGCGACGCGGCAATTTCTACCAAACACACGAACGCCCCGCGCTTTCCTCTCTCATTCCGAACGCGCAACCCCATGTCATTCTGAACGCTGTGAAAAATCTCAACCGCAATTGTACATTGTGCATTATTATGTCATTTCGAGCGAAGTCGAGAAATCCCCCACCGTTAAAAATTCCCAAGCGGGTCGGCGGGCACGAAACGTAAAGCATAATAAAAGTTTCTTTTTGCGTAAGCATCCGACACTTCGTCCTTCCTACTTCCTACTTCCTACTTCGTCCTTCCTATGTCCTGCTTACAACGATTTCCCATTCCCGCCCAAATATGGTATACTTATCCCATGAAAGTTTTAATGGGGCTGGACGCGTACCTGCCCGACGTGGACGGGGTCATCAACTGTATGCGGAACTATATGCTGAACGCGCACGGGAAAATCGACATAACCGCCGTCGCGCCCGCCGTCAAAGGCTATACCGATACCGACCCCTATAAGATTATCCGGTGCAAAAGCATCCGGATCCCCCTGCTGAACTATTCTTACGGGCGGCCCAAACGGGACAAGGAATTGATCCGGCGGCTGGAAAACGAGGACTTCGACCTCGTCCATATCCATTCCCCCTTTGCGGTTATGGACTTCGCGATCAAATTCGCGCGGAAAAAGGGCATTCCCGTCGTCGCCACCTTCCATACCAACATGCGCCCGATCCTGCGCAAGGCAATCAAAAGCCGCTTTATCGCCGAACGGTTCACGCGCTCCTTGGGCAGGAAATACAATCGGTTGGACGCCGTGTTCGTCTGCTCCCCCGCCGTGGGCGAGCAATGCCGCTCCATGGGGTATACGGGCGATTTTATCCGCCTGCCGTTCGGCACCGAACTGCCCCGCGCCGACAACAAGGAGGAACTCGCCCGCGCCGCCGACGCGAAATACGGCTTGAAGCCCGACGAAACGGTCTTTATTTTCGCGGGGCGGCTGATGAAATTGAAGCGCGTGGACTTCATTCTGGACGCCTTGAAACTTGTCAAGGAAAAGGGCTTGCCCTTTAAATTCTTTATCGTCGGGCGCGGCATGGACGAAAAGAAATTCAAAAAACGCGCGAAAAAGAACGGGCTGGGCGATTGCGCGGTCTTTACCGGCTTTTTGCCGCGCGGGGACATGCGCGCCCTGTACGCCCGCGCCGACCTGCTGCTGTTCCCCTCGCTGTACGACAATTTCGGCCTCGTCAAAGTCGAAGCCGCCGCGCACGGCACGCCCGGCCTCTTTATCGCGGGCAGCAACACCGCCGACGGCGTGACGGACAACGAGACCGGATATCTTTCCGCCGATTCCGTCCCGGCCTTCGCCGCCCGAATCGAGGATATCGCCCGCGACCGCGGCCGTTTGAAGGAAGTCGGCCGGAACGCGTCCCGCGAACTGTATTGCAGTTGGGCCGACTGCACGGACAAGTTGCTGGAAGTTTACGGGGAGATATTGAAGCGGCCGCGTTAAAGGCGTGTTGACAAATCGGCGCAAGCGAGGCGACGCTTGATCAATAGCCCTTAACGCGCCCGTTTAAAGAGCGCGCCCTAACCGTAATAAGGAGTGCACAAACCGCGGGGAGCGGACAAATAGCGTGGAACATAAACTCGGCATGTCATTGCGAGGAGCGCGAAAGCGCGACGCGGCAATCTCTACCGTGCAGGGGAATGCCCCGCGCACATTCTTTTCTTGACTGCAATTCTACATTTTTCATTCTGCATTAAAAAAGTTTGGTCATAAAACTATTGACATTCCGAAATAGCATAGTAGCGTTATAGACAACCTAAAAAATAAAACCTAAATTATAAACAGCGTGTTTTAGGATAATCGCAAAACCTATAAATGGATAAGCAATAGGGCGGAAAAACTTTGCGCCTTGCTTTTATTTGTAAAACATCTAAAAATAGGCTGTTTAAAACTCTCCGACAACCAGGAAACCTTTTCGCGTCTTAATTCCGCAACAAGCCTAATACGGAACATCTTGCATTTTGCCCGAAAAGATGTAAAATGTTTTATCGCCTTTCATAAGCGGAAAATATTCGTTTTGCTTTTAAAGCGAAACAACGGGTAGTTTTTTGTTCGGGCAAAAGTATGCGCGGAAAAAGAATCGGTTAACGCCATCGCCGATAATTTTTAAACATACTCTAATTCTTGGCGGCGGCGGCGACAAGGTTCGCGCCCGTGCCGGATATGTTTTCCGCGAGGATTTGCCCGATAACGACGGGCGGCGCGGGCAAAAGGCGATTGACCGCCGCCATGACGGAAAAGAGTTTGTCCTTCGCTATCGGGCGGGCGGTCTTGACGGGCAGCATTCGCCCGTCGGCCATGCGTGCGGTCGTCGTCAAAACACGCGTCGGGCGGACGCATTCGGTTTCGGCGTACAGTTTGCCTTTCGGGCAGAAGTTACCCGTTACGCCACTTACGCCGCCGTCCGCGATTTCCACGCGCAACTCGCAACCGCGCGGGCATTCTATACAAATCAAATTCACTGCCATTTCTATCGCTTCCTTTTATAAAGTTATGCCCAAAGGTTGCGCCAATCGGCAAGGGCTTGCGCCGCAAGGCGAAAGCCCTTGCCTGTTTTCCCCGCCGCCAAGGTTGCCGCGAAACTGTCCGGGGGTTTTTGACGGCCTTTCTTGCGGCGGGCGTTAACTGCGGGTTTCGCGGCTTCCGTTTTCGCGGATACTCACCGTCAGGTCGCCGGATATATCCGTAAAAGGCGGCTTTAAAGTTACCGTTTCCATTTCGCCCGGCGCGACGGCCGCGCGGTTTTTTTGCGCGACGGTTTTTTCGCCGTCCTTGACCTCTATCACGGCGTTCCTGTAAACGCCGTCGGGACGAAAGTATAATTTGACTTCCCCGCCCCGCAAAAGGACGGGACTTTGCGGAACGGCATTGGACGCGCCCTCCGCGCCGCCGCTCAAAAAGTTTGGACTTTGCGGCGCGGCATCAGACACGCCCGCGCTGCCCCGCAAAATATTGAGTTTTTGCGGCACGACATAGGACACGCCCGCGCCGTTTTCGACGGATACGAAACGCTTTTTCACGGCTCCGTTTAAGGCAAAGGCCGCCGCGCTCCTGCCCGCGAGTTCCGCTTCCTCCGACACAAAGTCCACAAGGTCGTGCACCTGCAAAACGTTGCCGCAGGCGAACACGCCCGGCAAGGACGTTTCCCGCGTTTCGTCCACCGCCGCGCCCCGCGTGCGCGGGTCGATTTCGACGCCCGCTTTCCGCGCCAGTTCGTTTTCGGGAATCAACCCCACCGAAAACAGCACGGTATCGCAGGGGATAAACCGCTCGGTGCCGGCGACGGGGCGTTTGCGCCCGTCCACTTGGGCGACGGTAACGCCCTCGACGCGTTCGCGGCCGTGAATGCGGGTTACGGTCGTGGAAAGGTACAGGGGGATGCCGAAATCGTCCAAACACTGCGCGATGTTGCGCCGCAAGCCCGACGAATACGGCATGATCTCGCACACCGCGCGAACCCTTGCGCCTTCCAAAGTCATGCGCCGCGCCATAATCAAGCCGATGTCGCCCGAGCCTAAAATCACGATTTCCTTGCCGACGCTTTCGCCGTACAGGTTGACGTATTTCTGCGCCGTCCCCGCGCTGTAAAGCCCCGCCGGGCGGCTGCCGGGGATATTCAGCGCGCCCTTGCCCCGCTCGCGGCACCCCATCGCCAGAATAACCGCTTTCGCGCGGATTTCAAAAATCCCGCCGCGGCCGTTCGCCGCCGTAATTGTCTTTTGAGAGCCGCGCCCGGCGCGAATCCCCAAAACCGTCGTACCCGTCAAGGACGCGATCCCGCGTTTTTCAACCTCGGATACAAAGCGGGCGGCGTATTCGGGGCCGGTCATGTTCTCCCTGAACCGCGTCAAGCCAAAGCCGTTGTGGATACATTGCTTCAAGATGCCGCCCAATGCGTCCTCGCGCTCCAAAATCAGCGTGTCCGCCGCGCCCGCGTCATAACAGGCGGCGGCCGCCGCCAAACCCGCCGGCCCGCCGCCGACGATTACTATATCTTTTTTTAAAACGTTGTTTTTCAATTTTCAATCAATAGAATAGAAGTACCGTTTAGTTTGCTTCTCAATTCTTAATAGGGAATAGGAAATAAGTAATAGGTAAGAGGTAAGAGGTAAGAGGTAAGAGATATTGTCAATTGTAAATTTTTGCGCATAAGGATAAAGGGCTTTGCGCATAAGGTGGGAGATTTCTCCGCTCCGTTCGCTATCGCTCTCTTCGGTCGAAATGACAAGAGGTTTGCGCGTGTTCCTCTGCAATGATAAATGTTGAAAGTTTTTGGAAAGGGGGCGCGGGGGGAAACTTTTTTTTCAAAAAAGTTTCCCCCCGCACAATGCGCATCTCACTTCTCACTCTCAATTACTTCGTCCGTCCCGTGAACATATAACTCCCGCCGCCGCTTTTGGTGATTTCCTCATAGGGTACGCCCAACCGCTCCCGCAAAACGTCTACGACCGAGGGCTGGCAAAAGCCGCCCTGGCACCGCCCCATGCCCGCCCGAACGCGCCGCTTTATCCCGTCCACGGTTTTCGGGACGGGGTTGCGCCCGCACTCGAACAGGATCTCGCCCAAAGTTACTTCCTCGCATCGGCAGATAATTTTCCCAAAGTCCGGCTCGCGCCGAATCAATTCGTTCTTTTCCCCAACGCCCATGTCCTTAAAAAAGGAAAACGGCTTGCGGGTACCCTCGAAACCGAACCGCCGCTTGACGTTCCCCAATTCCCCGACCACCGTTTCGGCGGCGTACGCCGCGATCGCGGGCGCGCTCGTAAGGCCGGGCGACTCGATCCCCGCCACGTTCAAGAACCGTTTGTCCGCGCGGCTCTGCTCGATGATAAAATCGTGGCGGTCGCTGTACGCCCGCACCCCGCAAAAAGAAGTAATCACGGTATGGGACGGAATGCCGGGGCATAACGCCCGCGCCCTTTCCAATACGAAATCCAGCCCTTCGCGCGTATTGGAATTGTCGCCCCTGTCCTCGGTTTCCGACGAAGTGGGTCCAAGTAGCAGGTTGCCGTCAACGGTCGGCGAGACTAAAACGCCCTTCCCCGCCGCGCTCGGCGCGGCGAACAGCGTGCGCGACGCGAACCCGCCGCTCTCGCGGTCGAGCAGGATATATTCCCCCTTCCGCGCGCCGATTTTAAAGGAAGTATCGCCGATCATGCCCGCGACCCTGTCGGCATAAAGCCCCGCGCAGTTG
>JAISFM010000252.1 GCA_031263605.1 Clostridiales bacterium
GCGGGTAAAAATTGCAGTTTGTAGCAACGCTACTAACAAAATTTTTACCCGCTTTACACACGAAAAGACCCGCATTGCGTCCGCGCCGTATTTCGCTACAAGTCTAATGATCGGTTGCAACACCATTTGTACACTCCCATTTATCATTACGGATTGACAAACGGCGGGAAATACTGTAAAATAGGGCTTGCCGCCAAACCTCGCAAAAAAAGCCTGCGCAAGGTTCGGCGGCAAGCCTAAATGAAACTATGGCAATCGTGAACGCGAAATTTATTACGTCCGCGGCGTCCCCGTCCGACTGGGGCAAATTTACCCTGCCCGAAATCGCCGTGGCCGGGCGAAGCAACGCGGGAAAATCTTCGTTTATCAATAAATTCGCGGGCAATTCCAAATTGGCCCGCATTTCCAAAGAGGCGGGGAAAACAAGATGCGTCAACTTTTTTGAATGCAGAATGCAGATTGACAGCGCACAGATTAACAGTCCACAGTGCACAGTCCACAGTGCACAAATTGCCAGTCCACAGTGCACAGTGCATAGTGCACAGTTAAAGGATAAGGCCGGCAAGGATAAGGCCGGCATTGAGAATTGCAAAAAAGACAAAACGAAAATTGCGCGCTGTAAAAACCCAAAATCCGAAACTGTGGACTGTGGACTGCGCACTGTGGACTGCCCAACTGTGCACTGCCCAACTGTGGACTATGCACTGTGCACTGTGGACTGCCCAACTGTGCACTGTAAAAAGTCCGAACTTCTCAATTCTCCATTTTCAATTTTCAATTTTCACTTGGCCGACCTGCCCGGCTACGGCTATTCGGCGGCCGGCAAGGCGGCGACCGAAAAATTTTCCGACCTTGCCGACAGGTATATCCGCGCGTCCGAAAACCTCGTCCATGTCCTCGTGCTGGTCGATATACGTATCCCGCCGACGCAAAACGATTTGAAGTTGATCGATTTTCTTTTCCGCTGCCAAAAGTCTTTTACCGTCCTCGCCGCCAAAGCGGATAAATTGTCGCGTATGCAAGTTGAAAATCAAAGAATCGCGATCGCTCGCGCCTTGAAAATGGGGCGCGACGACATTATACCCATCTCCAATACGACGGGGGAAGGGTTCCCGAGGATAACAGAGTTGTTGTCCCGCATTCTTCGGGGATAAGAGCGGCCGCCCCGTCGGGGATAACCGCCCTGTCCGTCAATCGGCCGTTTTCCGTTTCGGAAGCAGGGATAACCGCCCCGTCCGCCGCGCCCCCGCCTTTCAGGGGGAAAGGGGTTTTCAATCGGCCGTTTTCCGTTTCGGAAGCAGGGATAACCGCCCCGTCCGCCGTGCCCCCGCCTTTCAGGGGGAAAGGGGTTTTCAATCGGCCGTTTTCCGTTTCGGAAGCAGGGATAACCGCCCCGCCTGCCGCACCCCCGCCTTTTCGGGGGAGGGGGATTTTCAAGGGAAGCGGCATTTTCAACAAACCGTTTTCCTCTAAACGGCGTTTCAACTGCCGCGCCGCGCCCGCGTTGCCGTCGAATACGGCGACGCCAAGCCCCGCGATTTCTTCAAAAATACTCCTTATAAAAATGTAATGCGTACAGCCCAAAACGACCGCCTTTAAATTTGCGAGGTGCGGCGCGAGTATGCGTTCCGCTTCGCGGAGAATTGGGAAGTGAGAATTGAGAAGTGGGAAGTGAGAAGCGCGGTCGGGGAATAGTGGGGAAGTTGAAAGTTGAAAATTGAAAGTTGAAGGTTGCGGTCGGGAAGTTGGGAATTGAGAATGGGGAATCGAGAATTGCGGTTGGGGAATGGCGTCCAAATTTTCCTCGATCAGGCGGGCTAAATCCTTTTGCGGCGCGACGACGGTGTTCTTGTTCCCGTATTTTTCCAGCAAGCGGGCGAATTTTTCCTGCCGCGCCGCCGCCTCGGTCAACAGCGCGAGGATTTTGCCGCCCCGCGCGTATTCCGCGGCGGGCTTTAACGCGGGTTCGAGCCCGACCACGGGGATTTTGTACCGCGCGCGCAGGGCGGCGGCCGACGCGGCGGTGGCGGTGTTGCAGGCCAAAACGATCGCCTTGACGCCGCAATCCGTCAGGCGCGCGGCGGCGGACATCGTAAGGCGTTCTATCGTTTCCGCGTCCTTGCCGCCGTAGGGGACGTTGGCGTTGTCGGCGTAGTAAACGAAGTCCTCGCGGGGCAGCAGGGCGCGGCATTCCCGCATCAGCGTCAGGCCGCCCGCGCCGCTGTCGAAAAAACCGATCGGCCGTTCCGATTGCGTTGTAAACATTTCAACACTATGTATATGATATGGTTTGCTTTTTTTCTCAATATATGGTACAATATATTTATCGCTCAATACGGTACGGACGCTATGCGGGCCTTTGTTATGTGTAATACAGGTAAAAATCGCAGTTTGCGGCAATGACGCTAATAAGATGTTTGCCTGTATGACAGCAAAAATTTCCCGCCTGTCGTTTCGCGCCTTAATTTGGGCGTATTGACAAAATCCGCGCGGCGGCCTCGACGGGTCTTTTCACGCATATTTTGGCAAAAAGCCTCGCCGTAGCGTTGCCGCGACTGCGTTTTTTGCTTTCATCCGCGTAAAAAATCCCTCGCCGCCCCGCTCGTTCCGATTTGTCAACACGCCCGTCGCGACAAGTATAATCAATATAAACTGAAAGTTGAGAATTGAAAGTTTTTCGGAAACGGAAAGTTTTCGGCGCGGGGCTTTTCCCTTTAATTCCCGGTTTTCAATTCTTTATTTTAATTTTAAAAGGCGGGGTACAATCTGATGGAATTTAAAACGGAAAACATTCGCAACGTGGCGTTGATCGGGCACAGCGGCGAGGGCAAGACCTCGGTCTGCGAGGCCATGCTGTTCAACGCCAAGCACATCGACCGCATGGGCAGGACCGACGACGGCAACACCGTGATGGACTACGACGCCGAGGAAGCCGCGCGCAAAATCTCGGTCAGTCTGTCGGTCGCCAACCTCGAATGGAACGGCGCGAAACTCAATTTGATCGACGTGCCGGGCTTTTTCGATTTCGAGGGCGAGTTCGAGGCCGCGATGAGCGTGGCGGACTGCGCGGTAGTCGTGACGGGCGCGGGTTCCAATCTTTCGGTGGGCGCGGAAAAGGCGTTGGACTACTGCATCGCCAACAAATTCCCCGCGCTGGTGTTCATCAACCGAATGGACACGGAGAACGCCAATTACGTGGCGGCGGTCGAGGCGTTGAAAAACCGCTACGCCAACAAAATCGCGCCCGCGCAGATCCCGATCATGGACTCGGGCAAGAAAATGCAGGGCTACGTCAGTTTGATGTCGGGCAAGGCGTATGAATTTACGCCGAACGGGCGCAAGCAAATCGACATCCCCGCAGAGTACGAGGATGACTACGCGCGGCTCAAAGACAAATTGGTGGACGTGGCCGCCAGCAACGACGAGGATTTGATGAACAAATTCTTCGAGGGCGGCGCGATCACGCAGGACGAAATCATTTTCGGCGTGCGCAAGGGGATCGCCTCGGGCGACGCGATTTTGGTCATAGCGGGCAGCGCGGCTCAAAACAAAGGCATCATCAATTTGATGGATCAAATCGTGCGGGTCATGCCCTCGCCAGCCTATAAGCCCCACGACGCTTTGGACGGCTCCGGCTCGCCCGTCGAGGTCTGGGCGGACAGCGCGGCGCCCGTGTCGGCGCGGGTGTTCAAGACGATCGCCGACCCGTTCGTGGGGCGGTTCAACCTGTTCAAGGTTACGTCGGGGTGCGTGCGCAACGGGCTGGCGTTGGTCAACACGACGCAGGACAAACAGGAAAAGATCAGCGGCGTGTTCACGATGCGCGGCAAAAAGCAGGAGGCGGCGGATTTCCTGCACGCGGGCGACATCGGCGCGTTTTCCAAACTGTCCGGCACGCTGACGGGCGACACCCTGTGCGAGCCGTCGCGCAAAATCCTGTTCCCGCCGATCCCGTTCCCGCGCCCCAACCTGTCGCTGGCGGTGGCGGGCAAGGCGCAGGGCGACGAGGAAAAGGTGTTTTCGGGGCTTGCGCGGCTTCGCGAGGAGGATCCGACCTTCAACATCGTAAAGGGCGGCGAGACCGGCGAGACCGTGCTGCAAGGCATGGGCGAGATACAACTTGAAATCCTCGTGCGGAAATTGAAGAACAAATTCGGCGCGGAGGCGAAACTTTCGACGCCCAAAATACCCTACCGCGAGACGGTGCGCAAAACCGTCGTCGCCGAGGGCAAGCACAAAAAGCAGAGCGGCGGCCACGGCCAGTACGGGCATTGCTTCGTGCGGTTCGAGCATCTGGACGGCAAGGACTTCGAGTTCGCCGAGGAGGTCGTGGGCGGCTCGGTGCCGAAATCCTATATCCCCGCGGTGGAGAAGGGCTTGACTGAGTGCGCGAAAACCGGCGTTTTGGCGGGCTATCCGGTGGTCAACCTGAGATGCGTGTTGACCGACGGCAGTTACCACGACGTGGACAGTTCGGAAATGGCGTTCAAACTGGCGGCCGCGCTGGCCTTTAAAAAGGGGTGCGCGGAGGCGGGGCCGGTGCTGCTGGAACCGGTCATGTCGGTGGAAATCCAGATACCGGACAATTATTTGGGCGACATCATGGGCGACCTGAACCGGCGGCGCGGGCGCATATTGGGCATGGAAAGCGCGGGCGGCTTGCAGGCGATCGCCGCCGAGGCGCCGATGTCCGAGATGTTCAAGTACTCGACGGATTTGCGCTCGATGACCCAAGGGCGCGGGCGGTTCACGATGGAGTTGGCGCGGTACGAGGAGGCTCCGGGCAACGTGGCGCAAGCGTTGGCGGCGGAGTACGAGAAGAGCAGGGCGAAAGACAATTGAGAAGTGAGAAGTGAGAATTGAGAAGTTCGGTCGGGTTTCCGTTAAGCGGGCCAGTCGGCGGGCAAGAAACATAAAGCATAATAAAAGTTACTTTTTGCGTCAGCATCCGACACTTTTCAATTCTCCATTCTCAATTCTCACTTCCCAATCGGCAAACAGGAGGCATATTCTTTAATCATGATATTAAGTATCGGCTGCAATCCCGCCGTGGATTTGATTCTCGAAACCGAGGACTTCCGGGCGAACGCACTGAACCGCGTCGCGGGCAAGCGCGTCCTGTACGGCGGCAAGAGCATGAATTTTTTGACGGCGGCCTATAAACTCGGCGTCGAATGCCAAGCGTCCGGGTTTATGGGCAAGCGCGGCGCGCCGTTCAAGCAACTCTTGAAATCCTATAACATTCCCTTTAAGTTCGTCAACTGCCCGCACGACGTGCGCACGAACGTCAAAATCTATTCGGGGGCGAATTTGACCGAATTGAACGACGAGGGCTTTTCCGTCTCCGAGCGGGAACAGGACCGGCTTATCGATCTTGTGGAACAGGCGGAAACCGACATGCTGGCGTGTTCGGGCAGTTTGCCGCCCGAGGTGCGCGAGGATTTTTATTACCGCCTCGCGAACGCGGCCGGCCCCAAGGTCAAATTCGCCTGCGACTGCGAAAAGGCGGCGATGATGCCCGCCCTTCGCGCCAATCCGGTACTGATCAAGCCCAACCGCGCCGAACTCGAAGCGATGACGGGCGGGAGTTTAAAAACCTTTTCGGACATAGTGAACGCGGCGCGGCTCTTGATTACGCGCGGGGCGCAGAACGTTTTGGTGTCCATGGGCGCGGACGGCGCGATTATCGTCGGCGGCGCGGCGGCCTTTTGGGGGCAGTACGCGCAAAAGGTACAGGCGGCAAACCCGATGGGCTGCGGCGACACGATGTTCGCGGCGGCTTGCGGCGTCCTGCTGATGGGCGGGAACCTTGTGGACGTCCTCGTCCAGGCGGTAGCGGCCGCGACATTGGCTGTCGCCGGCCCCGCGATAGCCGCCATGGATATGAGCCGGTTCGAGGGGGTTAGGGGGAATGTTAGAGTGGAACCGATCAAATGACGGCGCGTCTGCGCGTCGGTTGAATTGAGAAGTGAGAATTGAGAATTGAAAATTGAGAAGTTCGGTCGGGTTTCCGTAAAGCAAGCCCGTCGGCGAACAAGAAACATACAGCAACCCAAAGTCATTCAGAGACAGGTTCGAACTTCTCAATTTTCAATTCTCAATTCTCACTTCCCCAAAAAGGATACCACTGTACGGAATAAAAACACCCGCGACAAGCGCGAACATAGGAGCCGGTTTCGACTGTATGGGGCTGGCCGTGAATATCTATAACGAAACCTATGCGGAATTGACCGACAAGGCGGGCGTGTCCGTCGAGACCGACGCCGATTTGCCGTCCGACGAAACCAACCTTGTCGCGTCCTCGATGCTGTACGCGTTCAAGGCTCTTCGATTCAATTTTCGGGGCTTGCGCCTGAAACAAATCAACAATATCCCTAAAACAAGCGGCTTGGGCAGCAGCGCGGCCTGTATCGTCAGCGGCGTATTGCTGGCCGACGCGCTTGCGGGCGGCGCGCTTTCGGAAAACGGGAAGGAACGCGCGATCGATCTTTGCGCCGAACTCGACGGCCACCCCGACAACGTTTTGCCCTGTATCACGGGGGGCGTGGCGGCGGGGCTTGCAGAGGGCGGACGGGTCGAGTACCTGCGGATTGCGCCCAAAGGGTTAAAGGTACTCGTATTGATACCCCGCTTTACGCTGCCCACCGCGCTGTCCCGCGAGGTATTGCCGAAAACGTATTCCCGCGCCGACGCGGTTTACAACATTTCCCGCGCCGTCCTGACGTTCGGGGCGTTGGCGGCGGGCGAATATTCCCTGTTGAAATCGGCGGTGGACGATAAAATTCATCAGCCGTACCGCAAAGGCCTTGTTGAAAATTACGACGAAATCGCCGCCGCCGCGCGAGGGGCGGGCGCGCTTGCGGTTTGGCTGTCGGGCGCGGGCCCCACGGTAGCGGCGTTTATCGACGCGTCGTTCGACGAGCGGAAACTCGCGACGGCCTTGAAACCGTATGAGAAATGGACGTACAGGGTATGCGGGATCGATACGGAGGGAGCGATAATAATGCACCATTTATAGTGCACAGTTGTATAGTCCACAGTGCACAGTCCACAGTTGCGGATAAGATTCATGAAAGCGGTATTGTTGGCGGGCAAGAAACACAAAGCACACTCAAAGTTTCTTTTTCGACAGGTCAACAACTGTGGACTGTGGACTGTGCACTGTGGACTATAAACTGTGAATTGAAACGGAGGTCTAAACAAAACAATGAAAGTTGCAATCGTCATGGGCAGTAAATCGGATTTCGAGGCGGTCAAGCCCGCGGTCGATATTCTGAAACAATTCGGCGTCGAATGCGAGGCGCGTGTGATCAGCGCGCACCGAACGCCCGAGGAGGCGCATGCGTTCGCCAAATCGGCGGCCAAGAACAAAATCGAGGTGATTGTCGCGGCGGCGGGCAAGGCGGCGCATTTAGCGGGCGTACTCGCGTCCTGCACGACGCTGCCGGTTATCGGCTTGCCTGTCAAATCCTCGTTTGAGGACGGTTTGGACAGCCTTTTGTCCACCGTGCAAATGCCCTCGGGCATTCCGGTTGCGACGGTTGCGGTGGGCGGCGGCGAGAACGCGGGCTTGCTTGCGGCGCGTATCCTTTCGGTTAAATACCCCGCGTTGCGCACCGCGTTAAAGGACTACGCCGAAAGGTTGCGGGCAAAGACTTTGGAGGACGATCGGCTGTTGCGGGAGAGCGTGAAGTAAATTGAGAAGTGTCGGATAAAGAACATTGCGCGAAAACCTGTCATTCTGTTTGCCGTGAAGAATCCCAACCGATTGCGCGCAAAGTCCTGTCATTTCGAGCGTAGTCGAGAAATCGCCCACCGCTTGCGGCGGTCTTGCGCGTCTTTAATTCCGAACCGGTCTATCGCGCTAAAATGTTTCCGCTCACGGGCAAGAAACATAAAGCATAATAAAAGTTACTTCTTGCGCAGCAACCGACACTTCTCAATTTTCAATTCTCAATTCTCAATTCCCTTATGTTATGATCAACATGAACGACACAACCACCCCCAAGCGTCTCGCCGTCCTCGTGTCGGGCGGCGGCACCAATATGCAAGCCGTCATGGACGGGATCGCCGGCGGGGAAGTCGACGGCGAGATCGTCGCGGTTATCTCCTCGAACGCAAAGGCTTATGCTTTGGAGCGCGCGCGGGCGAACAAGATTCCCGCGCATGTTTGCGCCCTCAAAGACTATCCAACGGGCGAGGAGCGCGACGACGCTATCTTGAAAATCCTGCAAGCCGCCCGCGCGGAGTATGTCCTGCTCGCGGGGTATTTGGGGATTTTGACGGACAGCCTTTTGAACGCCTATGAAAACCGCGTTTTAAATATACACCCGTCGCTGCTGCCCTCGTTCGGCGGGCGGGGCTGTCACGGCTTAAAGGTACACGAGGCGGCGTTGCGGCGCGGCGTCAAGGTGACGGGCGCGACGGCGCATTTTGTGTCCCGCGAGGTGGACGCGGGGCCGATCGTCCTGCAAAAGGCGGTACCCGTTTTGGACGGCGACACGCCCGAAACCCTGCAAAAGCGCGTCATGGAACAGGCCGAATACGTCGTTTTCCCCGAGGCGGTCAAACTGCTTTGCGCGGGGCGGTTGGAAATAAAGGACGGCAAGGTAAGAGAGAGATAAAAGGTAAAAGATAAAAGATTAGGTAATAAGTAATAGGTAATAGGTAATAGGTTCGGTCGAGTGGCATTGCGCTCGATAGGGCATTTGTAAGAAACTTATACGAATAAATTGTTAAAAGTTTTGGGAAAGGCACGGAAAACACTTTTTTCAAAAAGTGTTTTCCGGAAAATTCCCGATAAGACCTTATAATCGTCAGCGTAAAGCAAGCCGCCGCGGATTGGGTTTCAGACGGGCGGCAGTCGGCGACATATTTATAAGAAACCTATATAAATAAATTGTTAAAAGTTTTTGGGCCCCTGGTTACGGAAAACCCTTTTTTCAAAAAGGGTTTTCCGTAAAAACCCCAAAAGGAGAAATACATGAACAACAACAAAAAACGCGCGCTTATCAGCGTGTCCGACAAAACCGGAGCGGTCGAACTTGCCCGAGGCCTGTGCGAATTGGGCTATGAAATCGTTTCGACGGGCGGCACGGCCAAAGCCTTGACTGCGGCGAACGTCCCCAACATCGGGATCAGCGAAATAACGAACTTCCCCGAATGCTTGGACGGGCGGGTCAAAACCCTGCATCCGGCGGTGCACGCGGGACTGCTCGCGCTGCGCGGCGACCCCGCGCACATGAAACAGTTGGCCGACCTCGAATTAAACACGATCGACGTAGCGGCGGTCAATCTGTACCCCTTCAAGGAAACAATCTCCAAGCCCGGCGCGACAATGGACGAGGCGGTCGAGAACATCGACATCGGCGGCCCGACGATGCTGCGGAGCGCGGCAAAGAATTACAAGGGCGTGATCGTTTTGACCGACCCCGCCGACTACGGCGAGGCCGTCGAACGCCTGAAAACCGACACGGCGGACGAACGATTCCGTTTGAAATTGATGTACAAGGCGTTCGCCCACACGGCGGTTTACGATTCCTTGATCAGCAATTATTTGGGCAAGCAGTTGGGGCTGGTCATGCCGGATACCGTGACGTTCGCCTATGAAAAGGCGCAAGGGATGCGATACGGCGAAAACCCGCACCAGAAAGCGGCTTTCTACCGCGAATCTTTCCCCGTCCCCGGCTCGGTGAGCGCGGCGGTGCAGTTGCACGGCAAGGAACTTTCCTATAACAACATCAACGATACCAACGGCGCGTTGGAACTGTTGCGCGAATTTTCCGAGCCGTGCGCGGTGGCGGTCAAGCACTCGAACCCCTGCGGCGTGGCCGCCGCAAAGGATATTTTTACGGCGTACTGCAACGCCTACGCTTGCGACCCCGTTTCGATTTTCGGCGGGATTGTCGCGCTGAACCGCAGGGCGGACGAAAGGACGGCGGCGGAAATCAACAAAATATTCGTCGAAATCGTAGTCGCGCCCGGTTACGAGCCGGCCGCGCTGGAAATTTTAAAGCGCAAGCAAAATATCCGCATTCTGGAACTGCCCTCGATTTCCGCGCCGCTGCCCGCCGAAACGCTGGACATGAAAAAGGTCGTCGGCGGCCTTCTCGTTCAAGAGGCCGACCGCGAACTGTACATTGGCGCGGACTTGAAAACGGTGACCAAGGCCCTGCCGACGGCGGCGGACATGGAGCAGTTGAAATTCGCGTGGAAGGTGGTCAAGCACACCAAGAGCAACGCGATCGTCGTGGCCAAGGATTTTTGCGCGGTCGGCATCGGCGGCGGGCAGACGAACCGCATTTGGGCGGCGCAGGAGGCGTTGCAGCGGGCGGGCGAGCGGGCGCGGGGCGCGTATTTGGCGAGCGACGCGTATTTCCCGTTCCCGGACTGCGCGGCGGCGGCCGCCGAGAGCGGTATCCGCGCGATCATTCAGCCCGGCGGCAGCATCAGGGACGCGGACAGCGTCGCGGAGTGCGACAAGGCGGGCATAGCGATGGTGTTTACGGGGCAGAGGCATTTTAAACATTGATGGGGAATTTACAGTTGTATAGTCCACAGTGCACAGTGCACAGTCCACAGTTGTTGACCTGTCGAAAAAGAAACTTTGCGTGTGCTTTGCGTTCCTTGCCCACAGACGTTACCGCTTTCATGAATCTTATCCGCAACTGTGGACTGTGCACTGTGCACTGTGGACTATACAACTGTGCATTCGGCATAAAAAGGAACGGCTATGACTAAAAAGGACATTTTAATCATCGGCGGCGGCGGTAGGGAACATGCCATCGCGTGGAAATTGAAACAGGGCGAATCGGTCGGGAAACTGTACTGTATCCCCGGCAACGCGGGGATCGCGGAGATCGCCGAATGCCGCCCCGACATTCGGGCGACGGACTTCGACGGGATTTTGAATTTCCTGCGGGAGCATAGAAACATTTATATGACCGTCGTCGCGCCCGACGACCCGCTCGCGCTGGGGCTTGTCAACGTCTTGACGGAGAACGGGTTCCGCGCGTTCGGCCCGACCAAAGAGGCCGCCATTCTCGAATCGAGCAAGGTCTTTTCCAAAAACTTCATGAAAAAGTACGGGATACCGACCGCGGAATTTGAAACGTTTTCCGCGCCCGCCGACGCGCTGAACTATATCAAGGCCGTAAAATTCCCGCGCGTGGTCAAGGCCGACGGGCTGGCTTTGGGCAAGGGCGTGCTCATCTGCGAAACCCTGTCGGACGCCGAGGGCGCGGTGCGCGGCATTATGGCCGACCGGCGGTTCGGGAAAGCGGGCGACAATATAGTAATCGAAGAGTTTTTACGCGGCTACGAGGTTTCGATTTTGGCCTTTTGCGACGGCGCGACGGTCGTTCCGATGGTTTCGTCGCAGGATCACAAACGCGCGTTGGACGGCGACAAGGGCGACAATACCGGCGGCATGGGCGCGTTCGCCCCGTCCGTCAAATTCGACAAAACACTGCTGCCCCGAATCATGCGTGACATTATCGCGCCGACCGTGCGGGGAATGGACAAGGAAGGGAGACCGTTTAAAGGAGTGCTGTATTTCGGGCTGATGATCGACGGGGACGACGTAAAAGTCCTCGAATACAACGCGCGGTTCGGCGACCCCGAGACCCAGAGCGTTTTGCCCCTTTTGCGCGGCGACCTGCTCGACATATTCGACAAAATCATCGACGGGAAACTTGCGGACGCAAAAATCGAATGGGAGGACAAGACCTGCCTGTGCGTCATGCTGGCGAGCGGCGGCTATCCCAAGGACTATGAAACGGGCAAGCCGATCGCGGTCGGCGGTCCGGACAACGACATACTCCTGTTCCACAGCGGGACGCGGCGGGGCGTGGACGGCGCGTTGCTTACGGCGGGCGGCCGCGTATTAGGCGTAACGGCCGTCGCGGACAATTTGAACGCGGCGCGGGCAAAGGCCTACGCGAACGTCGGACGAATTTCGTTCGATAAAATGCATTACAGGAAAGACATTTAAATTCACAATTCACAATTCACAATGCACAATTAAAGAATAATGCAGAATGCTTTTTTAATGCAGAATGCAGAATGCAAAATGCAGAATTGCGGATAAAGTTTATTTAAGACAATAATGTCTATGGGCAAGAAACGCAAATCACTCCCAAAGTTTCTTTCTCGACAGGTCAACAATTGTGCATTGTGCATTGTAAATTGTGCATTAAAAAAAATGGAAACGATATACAGATTATTTGTACACCGCAGGCCCGGCTTCGACGGGGCCGAGAAATCGCTGCTCTCGGAGGCGAACGGCCTTTTGAAACTGTCGCTCGCCGACCTCAAAGAGTTCGCCCGCTACGACGTGTCGGGACTCTCGAAGCCGGATTTCGAGGCCGCCGCGCGGACGGTCTTTTCCGAGCCGCAGTCCGACGGCGTGTATTACGAAACCCTGCCCGATTTGCGCGGGTACCGGGTTTTCGCGACCGAGTACCTGCCGGGGCAGTACGACCAACGCGCGGATTCGTGCGAGCAGTGCATCCGCCTGCTGACCCGCGAGGGGCGGCCGGCCGTGCGGTGCGCGCGCGTGTTCGCGGTCAAGGGCGCGGACGGGAACGCCCTCGCGAAACTCAAAAAATACCTGATCAACCCCGTAGAGGCGCGGGAGGCCGCGCTCGAAAAGCCGGCGACGCTGTTCCCCGACCTGCCGCCCGCCGAGCCTACGCCCCGCGTCGAGGGCTTTCGCGGCTTTTCCGAACGCGAGTTAAAGGACTATTACGGTTCCATGAACTTCGCGATGAGTTTCGCCGACCTCAAATTCGTGCAGGATTATTTCACGTCCGAGCGGCGCGACCCGACTTTGACCGAAATGAAGGTGTTGGACACCTATTGGTCGGATCACTGCCGCCACACGACTTTTTTGACCGAACTCGCCGAAATCGAGGACGGCAGCGGCAACCCGCACATCGCGGAGGCCCTGCAAACCTATAAAGATTTGCGGGCGGAACTCTATCAAAACCGCGCCGACAAATACCCGTGCCTGATGGACGTCGCGACAATCGCGATGAAAAAACTCAAAAAGGACGGGAAACTGCCCGCGCTCGACGAATCCGAGGAAATCAACGCCTGCTCGGTCAAGGTAAAGGCCGACGTGCGGCGGTTCGGCGAACCCGCGCCCAAGCCCGAGGAGTGGCTGGTGATGTTCAAGAACGAGACGCACAACCACCCGACCGAAATAGAGCCGTTCGGCGGCGCGGCGACTTGTTTGGGCGGCGCGATCCGCGACCCGTTGAGCGGCCGCTCCTACGTCTATCAAGCGATGCGCGTGACGGGCGCGGCCGACCCCACCGTCCCGCTCGACCGAACCTTGACGGGCAAACTGCCCCAGCGCGTGTTGACGCGGACGGCGGCGGCGGGCTTTTCCTCCTACGGCAACCAAATCGGGCTTTGCACCGGCATGGTGCGCGAATACTACCACCCCGGCTACGCGGCGAAGCGTCTGGAAACGGGCTTTGTGATCGGGGCCGCGCCCGCCTCCCACGTGATCCGCAACGCGCCGGTTCCGGGCGACGTCGTGATTTTATTGGGCGGCGACACGGGGCGCGACGGCTGCGGCGGCGCGACGGGCTCGTCGAAAGCGCACGACGTCCGGTCGGTCGAACTGTCGGGCGCGGAGGTGCAGAAGGGCAACCCCTTGACCGAGCGCAAAATACAGCGGCTGTTCGCGGACGGCGCGGCCACGCGCATGATCAAGCGGTGCAACGACTTTGGCGCGGGTGGCGTGTGCGTGGCGATCGGCGAGTTGGCGGACGGCCTCGACGTGGATTTGAACGCCGTCCCGAAAAAGTACGAGGGCTTGTCCGCGACGGAGTTGGCGATCAGCGAATCCCAAGAGCGCATGGCGGTCGTCGTCGCGCCGGAGGACGCGGAGCGGTTTATAAAAATGTCGGCGGCGGAAAACCTGTCGGCGGCCGTCGTCGCGCGGGTGACCGACAAGAACCGTATGCGCCTGTTGTACAACGGCGAGGCGGTCGCGGACTTACGGCGCGAAATGTTGAACTCGGCGGGGGTGCGCCAGAGGGCGGCGGCGCGGATTACGGGCGGCCGAACCGATTATTTATCGAAGCCCGATCCCGAAACCGCCGCGTTTCTCGACGCGGGCGACATAAACGGCGCGTTCCTGCGTGAACTGTCGCGCCTCAACGTCTGCGGCCAAAAAGGCTTAATCGAGAGGTTCGATTCCTCGGTTACGGGCGGCAGCGTCGCCGTGCCGTTGGGCGGCAAAACGGCGTCCACGCCCGCCGAGGTTATGGCGGCGTTACTGCCCGTCCACGACGGCGAAACGGATACCTGCACGGTTTGCGCCCATGCGTTGAACCCCGATTTAATGAGCGCAAGCCCGTTTTTGGGCGCGGTTTATTCGGTCGTCGTTTCGGTGATTCGGCTTGTCGTATCGGGCGTGCCTTTGGACACGGTTTACCTAACCTTGCAGGAATATTTCCCGCGCTTGAAAAACGACCCCGAACGGTGGGGCAAGCCGCTCGCCGCCCTGCTGGGGGCGATGGCGGCGCAGTTGAAATTAGGGGTTGCGGCGATCGGCGGCAAGGACAGCATGAGCGGCACCTTCGAGGATTTGGACGTGCCGCCGACGTTGATTTCCTTCGCGGTCGGCGCGGCAAAGGCGGGCAAACTCATCAACAACGTATTCAAAGCGGGCGCGGAAATTTACAGATTGTCCCTTGAACGCGACGTTTACGGAATGCCGGATTTCGGGCATTTAAAGGGCTTGCTCGCCAAGGTTTCCGAAGGCATAGAGGCGGGCGTGATTACCGCCGCCGCCGTTGTGGACGAGGGCGGCGCGGCGGCGACGGTGGTAAAGTCCTGTTTCGGCGACGGAGTCGGGTTTGATTTTCAATGCGCCGAAGCCGGATTTTGCTTTGGGGACATTGTCGTTTCGGTTTCCGACAAACAAAAATTCAATCTGATGTTCGCCGATTTTTCGGAATCGCGCGATTACGTAGGGCGCGCGATTCCCGAACCGTATATTGCCTCGGGGAGCGTGAAAATCCCGTTAGAGGGCTTAAAACGGGCGTATGACGGGACTCTCGGTTCGGTGTTCCCGATAACGGCCGCGAAAAACGACGGCGCGGCGGAGTATTTTTCCTATTCCGGAAAGGGCAACCAAACGACAAAACCGGCGTTTGTTTTGCCGCAAACCCTGCGATTCCCGCCCGCGCCCGCAAAGCCCCGCGTTTTGATTCCCGCGTTCCCCGGCACGAACGGCGAATACGACATGGCGAAGAGTTTCGCCCGCGCGGGCGCGGAGCCGAAAATCGTGGTGATCCGCAACCGCTCGCAAGCCGACATAGAGGGCAGCGTCGCGGAGATTGTCAACGCGGTCGGGAACTCTCAAATCATCGCGTTCCCGGGCGGCTTTTCGGCGGGCGACGAGCCGGACGGCTGCGGCAAATTCATCGCGGCTTTTTTCCGCGAGAGCCGTATCCGCGCGGCGGTGGAAGAATTTCGCGCGCGCCGCCGCTTAATCCTCGGCATATGCAACGGCTTTCAAGCGTTGGTCAAATTGGGGCTTTTGCCGTCGGGGCAAATCGGGGCGGCGGCCGAGGGCGGCGCGACTTTGACCTTTAACACGATCGGCCGCCACGTGGCGACGGTCGTCAAAATCCGCGTGTCGTCGGCCAATTCGCCGTGGCTGTCGGCGTGCGCCGTCGGCGAGGAGTACCTTGTGCCGATTTCGCACGGCGAGGGGCGGTTCTGCGCGGGCGGCGAGGTGTTGGGCGCGTTGATAAAGAACGGTCAAATCGCGACGCAATATTGCGGTTTCAACCCGAACGGCTCGGCGCACGCTATCGAGGGGATTATCAGCGCGGACGGCTTGATTTACGGCAAGATGGGACACGCGGAGCGCGTCGGCCCCGGCCTGTTTACGAACGTCCCGGGCAATTACGACATGAAACTGTTCGAGGCGGGAGTGAGGTATTTTAGGTAAGAGGTAAGAGGTAAGAGGTAAAAGGTAAGAGGAAATAAGTAATAGGTAATAAGTAATAGGTAATAGGTTCGGTCGCGCGTTACTCGCGCGGGAGGGCATTGCGCTCAAAGTCCTGTCATTCCGCTTAAAAATTCCCCTCCCTCGGAGGGGTGCCGCCTATGGCGGCGGGGTGGTTCCGTAAAAATCCCCGACAATATCTTTTACCTTTTATTTATCACAAAATTATGTTGAGTAATAAAAACAACGCCAAAACGAAACGCCTAACCCGCCGCATTCCCGTCAAGGACCTGTTCATCGGCGGCGGGGGGCGGGTCGTCATTCAATCGATGACGAGTACCCGCG
>JAISFM010000275.1 GCA_031263605.1 Clostridiales bacterium
CTCTCAGGCCCGGAGCGCGACACGCGACGCGGCACACTCTACAACACACTAAACGCGCCTTTTTATATCGAGATTGCCGCGCCGCGCTTCGCGCTCCTCGCAATGATTTGTAGCAACCCGCTGTTTGTACGCTCCGAACGCCATTTATAGCGAAAAACACACCTAATTGATTGAAAAAAGTATTGATTCGGATACGTGTTTTCCGTTATACTATTCCTGTCGGAGGAGCGGTATGGTCAAGAGCGGAAAATGGGCGGCTTGGGCGTTTGTCGCGGCGTTCGCGCTGTCGGCGGCGTTTACGGCTTTGAACGGGGCGTTCTGCGGATTCGGCGGGACGGCGGTTGCGGCTTATGACGGTTACGAGGACGTCGCCGTGGCGGCACCCGTCAGGCTGATCGCCAACGGTTCCAACGCGGACGCGGTTAAGCCGATCGGGGGAACGGCCGATTTAAACGCCGATTTAATCGAAGGGTTCGAGGCGGACGCCATCGGCCAAACCGTAACGAACAGCGGCGATCCCGTGACGAACGTCAGCGCGGTCAAGAACGGCTCCGGCGCGAACATGTCCCCGTATACGAATTTCAGTAAAAACGAAGATTTTAACTATGACCATACTTCCGTTTCGTTTAGTTTCACTTTGGAAAACGCCGTTAATCCGTCGGTATTACAATACAATTTTAAATTCGGAATGCGCACCTTACAGGGTGTTCACGGCAATAAAGACAATATGTGGGGAGCGGGGCTTGTCGTGCGGTTTACCCAAGGCAACGGCAATCCTTATATAGCCGTCGATACCGCGACGGAAAGCGGCTCCGGCAACGTGGCGGGGGGCAACAATAACAACTATGCGAGGGCGTGGCGCATGGCGGCGGCCGATATGGATAAAAAATATACGGTCACGGTGCTGCAATCTGGCGGCGAGGTCGCGGTCAATGCCGAAACCGGCGGCGCGTATTTGAAACCGGGGGCGGCGGCGGGAACCGCCGCGAACGCGGAGGAGGGTAAGATTGTCGTTTCGGACACGGAGATCCTCGGCGGCGGCGGCTATTATTTCGGCTTTCAACAATGCAAAGGGAAAATCGAGGACGTAGCATTCGGCGGCGGCGCGTCCTATACCGCTAAAAAATGCGTTGAAAAAGACATACCCGTTCCCCAACCGGAAAACGGGTACGCGTTCGCGCCGTTGACCGTCCAACAATTAAACGGCGCGGGCGCGGTACTCGCGGAAAACGCGAGTTTCAGCGGCGCGAGAGTGTCGGACGCTCTGACCTACGGCCATACATATATCGAGGCAAAGTATACGGGAGTCAAAGGGACGGCGACGGCGGCGCACTACCTCTTTAACATGGGCGCGCGATTGAGCCGCACGGACGCTTTGTTGGGGACAAGCGTCACCAACTTGGACGGCGTGGCCGTAACCGTCTGCCCCGACCGAATCGAGTTTTACATCTTGAAAGACGGAGAAGGCGTTGTGGGCGGCGTCAAAAAAGTAATCGCCGCGCCGGGGAAAGAGGGGGATATATTTCATCCGATAGCCGAATTTACCGACAATACGGAGTACACGATGATCCTGTACTTTGACACGGACGGGGACAAGGATCGGGTGACGGTGACGCTCAACGGCGTTAAGTTGTTCGAGGAAAGCGTAGCGGCCGGAACGGTTCCGGCGGAGGGGGGATACCGCTTCCAAAGCAACACCGCTCAAAGCGTTAATTTAACGGTAAGCAACATTATCGCGGCCGGCGGGACGGAAACGCAAAGCGAGGATCCGGGCGACCCGTATGACCCCGTCGAATTGCAGGAAAGATCCGCGCCCGTAAAGCCCGTTCCCGACGGCGGTCAACGGTTCGAGTCGCTCAATAAGTATTCGGGCGCGTATAGTTTGGGCTATACGTCTTATCCGGAGGGCGCGGAATTTATAATCGACACTTCGGGCGTGGCGGATGACAACCGATTGCCCGTTTCGGGGTCGGGGATTACGGCGGGATACAGTTTGACGTCGGTCACGGAGCCGGGCGGCAACGTCTTTAAAACCGATTGCGGCTATACTTATTTCGGAATCAAATACAAGATAGAAAATTATACGGGCGGCGCGTCGCAAAGCACGGGCACGCAGATGGTTTTCGGTTTCCGTACCGACAGGGAGGCGCGCCCCGCGAATACGGCGGTTACGGGAATATTTATCGAAATCCGCAACGACAGCGTTGTTTTGACCGTTAAGGACGCCGGCGATGCCGTATATACGGCGGCCGTGTACGCGAACCCCGCCGGAATCGCGGAAGCGACGGGCACGGATGCGGGGGATTATCATTCCTCCGTCGCGTTGGACGGCGCGGAGCGCGAGTTGATTGTGTCCGTAAACGACACGGATAAAATACTGTACGTTTGCAACGGCGCGGCCACGCTTTTCGAGTTGGATTTCACCGACTATAACGTGCGGGCGGCGGGCGGCCTTGTGTTTTACAACGCCAACTGGAACAAGGTTACGGTGACCGATCTCGAATTGCTGGGCGGCGCGCAGGAGGTTGCCTCCTCGAAAACGGAGGCCGGCCCTGCGCCTTCCGTTGAAAAGCCGGCCGCGCCGGAGGGCAAGGCCTTCGCGCCCCTCAGCATCGGGGCGACGGCGGCGTCCGCGATTGTATATCCCGGCCCGCGCGACGTTTTCTCGATTTCGTCCGCGGCGACGGACAAGGCTTACACCGCCACGGCGTACAAGGGCAACACGATCGACATGGGGCTGGATTACACCTATTATTCGTTCGACTACTATATCGCTAATTACGACACCGGAAACGCGGCGCGGCGGTACGCCATATTCGGCTTTCGGCTGGGCGCGGATCTTCCCTCGTGGAACGCGGCGCACAACGGCCTGTTCGTAGAGATTTGGGCGCACAGCATAACGGCGATTTTGGCGGACGGGTCGGGCGCGGACTTATACACGGGGACGGTCGTGGACAGCCCCGCTCTCGGGGACTACTGGCATTCGGGCGTCGCGTTGGACGGGGAAGGGCACCGGCTGACCGTCGCCGTAGAGGAAGAACACGTTTTGATTATCCGCGACGATATTTTGCTGTTCGAGATACCTCTCGGAGGAAACGTTCAACTTCACGAGCAAGGCGGGACGTATTTCTATTGCAACAACGACACGCTGTCGGTGACCGGCATCGAATTTTTGGGCGGCAGTCTGTACGATCAGTCTTCCGAAACCGAACCGGACGACCCCGCCGGAACCGGAGCGGGCGGCAGTGAAAGCGGTACGATTCCCGCGCGCGAATGGCCAAAGGCCTTTCCTACGGCGGCGGTCGCGGCGGGAAGCATAGCGGGCGCGCTCTTAATCGCGGGCGGAATCACGGCTTTTCTGCGTTTGAGAAAGAGAAAGGCGGCCTAGATAGCGGTTTATAAGAATACCGTCAAAAGAAACCGGCGACAAAGAAAAAAGCGAGGAATAAAATGAAAAAATTGTACCGTGTAAAAAGTAAAATGCGCCCGTCCGCGTTTTTAGCGGCCGCCGCGCTGCTCGCCTCGGCGTTTTTCGGGGCGGCGTTTCCCGTCGGAAACGCGCGGGCCGAGGAGTCCGCTACGCACCTGTACAAGATACAGGGCTACGACAACGAGAGCGGCGCGCCGATTATCGCGGGCATCAACGTCTATGATTTCGGCGCGGAGGGCGACGGCGCGGCCGACGACACCGACGCGTTCGAGAGGGCTTTTCAGTATGTCGTTACCTCGCCGAGCGGCGGCGGGATCGTGTACGTGCCGGCGGGCAAATATTTATTGACGCGGCCGATCGTCGTGCCGGAGGGCGTTTGCCTGCGCGGGCAATGGAACGACCCGACGGGCAAAAATAAAAAGCCCGAAAGCGTGCTTTTGTGCAAGCCCGCCGAGTCGCAAGCGCATATCCCCATGCTGCGGCTATCCGAAAAGGCGGCCGTCAAGGGCATGTCCTTTTACTATCCCGACCAAAAGATCGGCAACGTGGCCGAGTACGGCGCGACGGTGTCGGTGTTGGGGCACGGCGTCGGAATCGAGGATTTGACGCTGTATAACAGTTACATAGGGATTGTGACCGGAATAAGCCTGTCGGCGGGCAGCGAGGTCACCGTGTCCCGCGTTTACGGAACCGCTTTAAAGCAAGCCGTATTGATCGACTGGGATTTGAACGGCTCGCAGATTACG